>JALOMA010000029.1 GCA_025455735.1 Candidatus Kapaibacterium sp. | reverse complement strand
CACCAGCGACACGATGTCTGCTGCCACCGTACCGGGTATGACCGTTCCCACACGGTAGCTTCCGCGTGTTCCGGGAGTAATTTCCAGCTTCTTTCCACCAGTGATCTCGAGAATGCTCACACGCGCCGAGACGTCTTCGCGCAGGTCGCTGATGCCATCGATTTCTGCGATGGCCACCACGCCACCTTGTTCGTTGCGCACTTCGGTGACCAAGCCCCGCTTGACACCATTGACCACAACGGGTGAACCATTCTCCAAACCACCAGAATGCTCCAACTGTACGGAAACGATCTGCCGGGTTCCCGACAAGCTGACGCCTTTGCCCAAAAGGATGCCAACAACCAGGAGCACGATGGCAACGATCGAAACAAGACCTACACGAACTTCTATACGTCGAGATGCTTCCATGGGGAGTCAAAAATGAAAAAAGCCCGCCCCAAAGGGGGGCTTTCGCAAATGATGTATTGCGGGTTGTCCTAAAACGGAATATCGTCGGAATTCGTGTTCGACTCCGTAGACTCGCCGTCGGGGTCGTGGCGCTTGGACTCCAAGAGCAAGACGTTATCGGCCACAACTTCGGTCACATACCGCTTGTTGCCTTCCTTGTCTTCATACGAGCGGGTCTGCAGTTTACCTTCAATAAAAATCCTGCTCCCACGGCGTACCATTCGCTCGACGATGTCGGCCAATCCGCGCCACGCTACAATGGTGTGCCAGTCCGTATGCTCATGCTGATTCCCATCGCGGTCCTTCCAGGTCTCCGTCGTGGCCATCCGCATGGTGGCCACGCGTGTGCCGTTGGTTGTCACATTGATTTCGGGATCGCGGCCAACGTTCCCAAGCAACATCACCTTGTTCAATGTTCGCGACATGGACAGCCTCCGCCAGCATGACGTGATGGACGATAACACACTCTCTCACCGAGCGCCAATCTAGGAAGAAATCCTTCGCCAAAACAAAACAGCCCACCGAATGGCGGGCTGTTGCTGTACCATTGGCGGCGGTTCCCTCTTCCGTCGCCAAGGCGTCGAACAGGAGTGGTGGTTCCTGCTAGCGCCGGAGTTCGGTACTGCACTCCGGCTGCAAAATGAAGAATTTTTCGTTTCGTACAACAGTGTTCGCAAAAATGTCTGTTCGGATGGCTTCGCCGTAGCTTTGAACCTACCCTCATTCATATGGATTGTCATGATACCGCCCTTTAATCCGAACTCTTGGACCGATATCTCCATCCCCATCACCGACGGCCCAGCCGTTCGCGCGTTCTTCCTTCCCCCAACCGTCATGACGCCGTTTCGTGCGGGCTCGTTTGTAGGGTCCGTGGAAGAGGGCGGGGCGTGCCGGTGTGATGTTGTGACCTTTGCCCCCCATGGCAACGGCACCCACACAGAATGCGTCGGCCATGTTGCTGGCCGCGACTATCTCCTGGGCGACTGCCTTGTCGATATGCTTGTTCTGGCCGAAGTAGTCTCCATACTGCCAACAATCCTGCCGAATGCCGATGCCGTGGTTACTCGCGAAGCATTACAGCGGCAGTTGCCGCAGCGCAGGGCGGATGCCCTGATTCTGAGAACGCAGATGGCAGCTGATCCACCCTCTTCTCACGACTACTCTGGGACCAACCCTGTCTTTGTGCATCCCGACGCCATGGACTATATCCATGAACTTGATGTGCGGCACGTGTTGATCGATCAGCCTAGTGTGGACCGTGAAGAAGATGGTGGGGCACTCCGTTCGCACAAGATTTTCTGGCAATGGCCCCATAACGTCCAAAAACACCGAACGATCACCGAGCTTGTCCGCGTGCCACGATCGATTCACGATGGCCTCTACGTGTTGGCATTCAATGCAGCGAATTTCAGTGCCGATGCAGCACCGTCTCGCCCTGTGTTGTTTGACCTTCTGTAACGTTTTGACACCATGCCTGTTGGGAGGGGATTCGGTGGAATGTTTGGCAGGATGGAGGTTACGATGAGTTATGCATGGTTGGGCCTTTGGGTTCTTTTGTTGTGCACGCAGATGTGGTTCTGCTTGCCAGCTCACTCCCAATCCTTCCACTGGTTCGATATACGTCCATCCCCAACGCGATTGCGCGCAGTGCCCTTCCTTGATGGCGCCCTGATGATGACGGATTCGGTATTGTGGGTAACAAAGAATGGTCAGCGCGCCATGCCACTATTCGACCGTTCCGACACGGTTCATCCCTCCAAGGATGGATATATCGTTCCCTTGCTCGATGGCCAGATCTTGGCGCTCCTTGCAGGTACATCCGGAACAACCCAAGCTGTTCTCTGCAACAGCGATGGAAGCGTTCGCATCCTCACCGCTAACGAGCGTCCTGCCGTGTCTCTGGCCGTTCCGAATGACCACGCCATTTTCGATGATGGCACGATGCGGGTAGGGTTCTCGTTTTCGTCTTCACCCGGCACATCATGGCAGCGAATTCTTCAAACGCCAGAAACGCGCCTTGACAAGCGTTACATCGTCTCGCTGCGCGACTCCCTGTACGCATTTCGCTCCGTAGCTCCGCAGGCATGGTATACCATCGATCGCAGTACGGGTGCCGTCCTTGCTTCATCATGGATATCGCCTCAGTACTGTGCTGCCGCTCTCCGTCGCACTGGCCAGGGTTTTGCCGTGGTCTATTCCGAAACGGGCGATGTGGAGACGGCACTGGTTTCCCTTCAGAATGGTGGGCCTCGCAACGTCGCGCGCGTGCACGATGATCGTGGCGTCAGTATTCCGATTCCCAACGATATCGGCTACTCCCAGAGAATCCTGGTTGCACTGGACACTCCCTACTACGTGCTCGATAGCGGCATGGTGGCAGAACATCAGGGAGATACCATTGTCGTGCTGCCAATCACCGATGATGATACGATACGTCGCATGGGAACGCTCGCCGCAAGGCCGCGGTTGATCTCCTCCAACGGAACCTATCAGCTGATATACAGCTGTCTGGATAACCAACGCGCAGGCAGGACATTCCGCATAGTCCATTGGAAACCTGGCACCGAAGCCATAGTTGTTCGCTCGCTCCCGGCCGAACCGGCATATGTAGCACTGGATGGACGCGCATCGGCAGGAAATAAACTTGTCCTCGCCAACGAACAAACGTTGCGACCCTGGTACGCCGCCGAGCGATCGTCCGGCTATCGCCAAGGCCAGCCATTGCTACGGTGGATGGGCTTCTGCGATACGACCGTGCTCTGTGCCACGGAGTATGGTGACATCATGCACGTCGATGGTGACCGTCTGCCGCTCTTTCTAAGCCAGCAGATTCCGTCCGAGGAAGGCGTCCTCGATCATGAACGTATACTCTTCCGATGCGCACCAACCACACAAGGGTCCCTGCTGTCTGTACCAAACGTGGTTAGCTCGCACGTGGACGTCCACCAATCCATGATTCCGATTTCATCCCGCATGGGCCATGACGGTATCCCTACCGTATTTGGGAGAACCTCCGATGGTCGAACGTTCCACGGCCGATTCTCACTCCACGTTTCCGATGGGGACGTCGTCGCTGTCCATCGCTTTCCGGATACCCTCGTTGCGCCGGACGTCCCGATGTCTTCCGTTGTCTTCTTCGGCACGGATACCATCATCGTGGCCTTTCGCGGCTTTTCCGTGGGCTATTCGGCAACGGATAGGTTCACGGCACGCACGGGGTATGGTATGCTACGCACAACCAACGCTGGAACATCATGGGAGCCCTTTCCCTTGCCATCGGGAGATACATGGGTTGAGTCCCTTACCATTACTCCTGAAGGGGGCCTTGCCGCATGGAGTACGACCATGAGGCTGGACGTGAGCTTCGGAACACCAGCGGCACCACAAGTTCGCCAGCTCTCGACCCGCCTTTGGTACGGTAGTAGCGTGGGAGGGTGGTCCCAACGCTGGCTGGATACCATTCCGTCCCCGGGACGCATCGCCGACGTACATGCTTGGCCCATTGCCTTTACGCGCGACAGGTTGTGGTTGGTGTCGCAACCATCAACCGCCTTGGTTGGGGGGCCGGCGGGCTTCGGATGGTCGGTGGTGTCGGGGCTTCCCGACGACGCCACGATTGGCGGGCTGGCGGTTGCCCCAGACGGCGCATGGTGGTTTGCAACCTCCGATGGGGTCCACGCAATCGCCCCACAACACCCTACATCGGTGAGGACCACTGCAGAAGACAATCACGAGCGACTCACTGTGGCTCCGCAGCCTGCCACGGGCGAGGTGTGGCTATGGCTGGGTGAACATCCGTTGGAGGAAGGGCAGGCCCGGATTAGTACCGTTACTGGTGAAATCATTGAAGCAGGGGATATCCGGGGCGGTTACCTTCGCCTGCCAGAGGCCATCCGTGGGAGCGGCGCCTATCGCATCGTTGTTGCTACGAAGGGCATCACCCTACGTGCTCCGTTGATCGTGATGCCGAAGTAGGCGCGGAGTCCAAGGATAGGTCGTCCGTCAAGATTATGCGCGAAGCGCTAACCAAGGCCCCATATCGAGAGGAATGGTTGGCCTGAAGGGCAGGGGCGTACTGTGACTGGTACCGATCGTAAGCGGACATTGACGCGCACGAATAGCTGATGCATACGGTGATGTCGTCAGCGGAGGCATCGACAACCCGAGCAATCGAGTAGCCCGAAAAACAACCAGTTGCCAGCACTTCCGGGATATGGTCATGGAGCATGTAGTGCAGCCAATCATCGTAGATATCCCGTTGAAGGACAACCTGAACACGATACAGAATCATGCTTGCCGTGCTGGTAGGGTGGGAAGCCATCGGCGCAGTAGCACGAAGCCAACAATAGCGCTGACGGACGATCCGATGAGAATGGATAGTTTGGACAGTTCAAGATCCGTCGGACTAACAAAGGCCAAGTGCGCAACAAACAAGGCCATCGTAAAGCCGATGCCGCACAAGAGTGAAACACCATAAATCTGCTTCAACGTTGTTCCATCTGGAAGTTCTGCCCAGCCTAGTTTGACGGACAGCCAAGCAGCGAATGTGACGCCAACCTGTTTACCTACAAAAAGTCCAAGGGCAATGCCCAACGAAACAGGGGATAGAAGGCCGTTAACCATCCCCGGCGACAAGACCACTCCCGCGTTGGCGAGAGCGAAGATGGGCATGATAAGAAACGAAACGTAGGGTTGTAGGCTGTGTTCGATGCGTGCCGAGGGTGCTTGAACCTGCTCGCTAAGTTCTTCCAGGGCATTGATTGCATCGGCTTGGGTAGCACCATAGCCGTCCCGTTCTGGCCGACGAAGTACGTCGTTGATGAGATCTCGTGCTTGATTGAAGAAACTCTCGCGGTCAATTCGGCTATGAACAGGGATGGTCAGGGCAAGCACAACGCCGGCAATGGTTGCGTGGATGCCAGAGTTGAAGACGAAGAACCAAAGGAAGACGCCGAGAACGCCGTAGAACGGTAGCCACCGGACACCAATTCTGTTCCCAGTGTAAAGAACAATCGTTGTAATGACTGCCCATAGCAGCATGGTCATGTTCAGGTCGCCAGAATAAAAGATGGCAATCACGAGCACGCTCAAGAGGTCATCGACGATGGCAAGCGCTGCAAGGAAGACCTTCAGTCCAATTGGAACGCGAGGGCCAACCAGCGCTAGGATACCCAAGGCAAAGGCAATGTCGGTGGCCACCGGTACGCCCCAGCCACGAATGGCTGGTGTACCTGCATTGAAGGCCACAAAGATTGCGGCTGGGCCAATCATGCCGAAGATGGCACCGATCATGGGTAACAAGGCTTTCTTCAAGGAAGAAAGTTCGCCGATGAGCAGTTCGCGTTTGATCTCGATACCAACCGTCAGAAAGAAAATCACCATCAACGCATCATTCACGAAATGCTCGAACGTGAAGTGCAGATGGATACTTCCTACGGTAACTTCAAGCGGCGCATGGAGGAATGCCTTGTAGGCATCACCCCATGGTCCGTTGGCCCAGAGCATGGCAATAGCCGTGAACGTCAGGATGACAATTCCGCCAGCCGTAGAGGAGGCAAAGAAGTCCTGGAATGTGGTTTGTATGCGCGTTGTAAGGCGCTTCGTGGTCTTTGGTGATGTCATGTCGATTTAGGTGCGTGACGTAAGAAGGGACGCGGCGTACCGACGATAATCTCCGTTCGGTAGTGCTGCAACTGCACGCTCGAATTCGTCACGCGTTAGGAAGCCCATCCGCCAAGCGACTTCCTCCAGGCAGGCAATCTTCAGCCCTTGGCGCTTTTCAATAGCATGGATGAAGGTTGATGCCTCCAGAAGGCTTTCTGGTGTACCAGTATCCAGCCACGCAATGCCACGACCGATAGGAATAACGTTCAGGCGCTGCTGGGAAAGGTACACGTTATGCACATCCGTGATTTCCAACTCGCCACGGTCGGATGGCTGAAGATGTCGTGCAATGTCTACGACGTCCGGCGGGTAGACGTACAGTCCGGGTATCGCCATACTGGACCGTGGAGACTGCGGTTTCTCTTCGATGGAAATCACGGAGCCGTCGGAAGCCATTTCCACCACACCGTACCGCTCGGGGTCCTGAACCTGATATCCAAACACCGTTGCATGGGAAAGGGGCCCTGTCAAGGCTGCGCGCAGGAAGTCCAGTTTGCCATAGAAGAGATTGTCGCCAAGGATGAGGCACACTGGCCTACCATTGATGAACTGCTCCCCCACAAGGAACGCTTGTGCAATGCCCTTGGGCTCGGGCTGAACTGCATACGATAGGGAGATGCCCCATTGGCTTCCATTGCCGAGAAGGCGTTGGAAGGTGGGCATATCGTGCGGAGTGGAGATGATGAGAACCTCCCTGATGCCAGCCATAAGAAGCGTGGACAGGGGGTAATAGATCATCGGCTTGTCGTAGACGGGCTGAAGCTGTTTGCTGAAGGCCGCCGTCATGGGATAGAGACGGCTGCCGGAGCCTCCAGCAAGGATGATGCCCACAGGTATTGATGCACTCATAGAGTGCGAACTTACTCAGAGTCGGCGTCCCTTGCAGCGCGCGCTGCCAACGGATCGGTCAGATCGATGCCATCATCGTTGATCATGCGGTGCCGAACCAGCTTTGAATGGACAAGGAAAATGACGTTCTCGGCGATGTTCGTGGCATGATCGGCCATGCGCTCGATATCATACAGGCAGATGAGGAGATTTGCTCCGGCGGGAACCGAAGATGGCTCTGCCTGCATGTGGCGAACCAGATCTTCGTGAAGCTGGACGTACAGGGAATCAACCGTGCTGTCCGTAGGGAGAATATGCCGTGCCAGCTCGGGGTCATTGTTGATGAATGCATCCAAGCTGGATTTGATCATCTTGTAGGCTGCCGTAGCGATACGGTCGAGGCCAATATCCTGGCCTAACTCGACAACGTGTGGTTTGCTGATGACAATTTGTGCCAGCTCGGCCGCTACATCGCCAATCCGTTCCAATTCGTTGTTGATTTTCAGAGCCGCGAGAAGCAAGCGAAGGTCACTGGCTACAGGCTGATTGAGCGCAAAGATGCGCTGGCATTGTTTGTCGATCTTGAGATCCAGTTTGTCTACTTTGTCGTCGCGTTCAGCAACAATACGGGCCAGTTCCACATTGCCTTCGTTCAAGGCACGAAGGGCGAACTCCACTTGTTCTTCCACGAGGGATCCCATACGGATCAGGCGGGTGCGGAGCTTGTCAAGATCTTCTTCGAATGGACGGTTCATGGCGATCGGAAATCTGCGATGGAAGGAATGGGAGTGGGTTATCCGAAGCGGCCAGTGATGTAGTCTTCGGTTTCTTTCTTAGACGGCGCTGTGAAGATGCTTCGTGTACGATCGAATTCAATGAGTTTTCCCATCAGGAAGAAGCCTGTGTAGTCACTGACGCGCGCTGCCTGCTGCATGTTGTGCGTGACAAGCACAATGGTGTACGTATCCTTGAGCTCCGTAATGAGCTCTTCGACCTTGCCGGTTGAAATCGGGTCCAGGGCAGAACACGGTTCATCCATGAGAAGGATCTCGGGATTGACGGCAACTGCACGAGCAATACAGAGACGCTGTTGCTGTCCGCCAGAAAGGCCTTGCGCACTATGCGTCAGGCGGTCCTTGACTTCTTCCCATAGTGCAGCCCTCTTGAGGCTGGTCTCAACGATATGATCAAGTTCGTCCTTCGATCGCTTTTCTGTTAGGGTAAGGCCGTATGTGATATTCTCGTAGATGGACTTCGGAAACGGGATGGATTTTTGGAAAACCATGCCGATGCTGCGCCGTAGGGTGACCACATCGACTTCTTTGCCATATACGTCGATGCCGTCAACTTCTAGCTTGCCCGAACATCGTGTGCCATCGATCAGATCGTTCATCCGGTTGATGGAACGAAGAAAGGTTGACTTGCCACAGCCGGAAGGGCCGATGAAGGCCGTCACCTTGCGATCGAAAATATCGATGCCGATGTTGAAGAGTGCCTGCTTCTGGCCGTAGTACACGGAGAAGTCGGAGGTTCGAACCTTGACGGGATGTTCTTTAGCCATGGTAATGGTGCGTATGGACGGGGTTAGATGCGGCGCAGCCTGGACCGAACGTAGATGGCAGAGAAGTTGAGGACGAAGGTCAAGCCAAGCAAGACCAACGTCGTGGCATATTGGAGGGGCAAGGTCTTTTCGACGTCTGGCGACTGCGTGGACAGTACGTAGAGGTGATAACCCAGGTGCATGAACTGGTCCGTTACCGACGAAGGCAACCGCTCCAAGGAGTAGACCACGCCAACAAACAGAATTGCAGCCACTTCGCCAGCACCGCGCCCAACGGCCAGAATACTTCCCGTAAGGATACCACTAACGGAGTTTGGAAGAACGACCTTGGTTATCGTTTGCCACTTTGTAGCCCCCAATGCCAGCGAGGCTTCGCGCAGCTCTCGTGGAACGGCTCGAAGAGCTTCTTCAACGGAGACGATGACAACGGGAAGAGTCAACACAGCAAGGGTAGCGCTGGCCCACAGGAGTGCGGGTTTGCCGAAGACTGCGCCAGCCGTCACGTTGTCAATGCCGCCACCAACGAACTGAATGAAGAAGCCTACTCCAAATAGACCGAAAACAATGGAAGGCACGCCAGCAAGCGTGTTGACGGCGAAACGAACGGCACGAGCGAAGGCAGCGCTTTGGCGCGCATATTCACTAAGGTAGATAGCCGTTGCTGTGCCTACGGGAACACCAAGCAATGTCATGAGCAAGACAAGGATGGTTGTTCCGAAGATGGCTGGAAAAATGCCACCTTCCGTATTGTTGTTGCGAGGCGCTTCTGTAAGAAATGTCCACGAGAGTTGTCCGCTACCCTGCACAACAAACGTTCCAAACATGGAAATGAGCAGCCCAATAATGGCAACCACAGCGACAACGGTGACAAGGACGGCGAAGAAACCAAGGAGGCGTTTCTTTGATGTCGTGGTAGAAGCTAACGTCTTCATCGGTTATTGCCCTTGGAATTTTCTGATGAGGCGTTGCTTCACGTATAGCTCCGTTATGGCGTTGAGGCCGAAGCTTACCACGAAGAGAATCGTGCCCAAGAGGAACAAGACGCCATAGTGGTCGCTTCCCCAGACAACTTCGCCCATTTCTGCTCCAATCGTTGCGGCTACGGTACGAACAGGGTCCGCGATTCCAGCCGTCAGCATGGGGGCATTGCCCGTGGCCATAATGGCAATCATCGTTTCGCCGAAGGCGCGACCGATGCCCAACAATACGGCCGCGAATACGCCTGGAGCGGCGGCAGGTAGCATGACGCGATATGCCGTTTGCCACTCTGTACCGCCGAGGGCAAGAGAGGCTTCGCGCAACGACTTCGGCACGGCCGAAAGGGACTCCTCGGCGATGGAGAATACGATGGGAATCACCGTGATGGAAAGCCCAATGCCACCAACAATGGCGTTCAATCGGGCCTCGGTGCCCAAGAGGTCCTGCATCAGCGTTGCTACGATGGTCAGACAGAAAAATCCTATGACAACACTTGGGAAGCCAGCAAGCAGTTCTATCGTTGGTTTTAGAACGTTGCGAACGCGCGCTGGCGCAAAGAAAGCGGAATACATGGCAGCCAGAATGCCAAGAGGAGCACCCAAGAGAATTGCAAGGAAGGTGGTCTTTGCCGTGCCTACGAGGAGTGGCATGATGCCGAACTTGGGGTCCGACGAAACAGGTTGCCATGCCGCGTCCGTAAGGCGGTTCCAGACGGATCGTTCCGCCACCTGCTTGGTCGACGAACGAGGAAGTTCCGGGCCGCCCAGGGCGATGGGCTCGGGTTCGCCAAGCGTACCTGTTTCTGGATTATATACCTCCGGAATATTCAGTTCGTGGGCTTCTTCGGCGGTCAGCGCGTCGGCGTTATATAACTCCGGCGTCAGGATTTCCTCTGCCGTCGCCGATGATGATGGGATGTTTTGAGCATCGGGGCTAAAGAGCGTTGTCGTCTCCCGAAACACAAACACAAAAATCAAGAAGATGGTCAGAATCGACGTCGAAGCGACAATCCTGATGGTCCACTCTGCAATGTGTTCACCGCGGTGCCGTTGGGCTGCCGCAAAGCGATGCTTGGACATGATCAGTACTTTCGAACAGGATAGTAGCCCACTTCTTTGACGACCTTTTGTCCGGCAGGAGAGATAACCCAATCAATGAACTTTTTTACGTCACCCTCCGGGCGCTGATTGCAGTAGAAGTAGAGGAACCGCGAGATGGGATAGGAACCATCAAGGATAGACTCCATTGTTGGGCTGACAGCTGCTGTGCCCTTCTTTTTGGCTATGGCAAGCGGGCGAACATTACGAGCGTATGCGGCGCCACCGAAGCCAATGGCGTTGGGGTCCTTGGATATGGCATTGATAAGGGCCGCCGTGCCTGCCATGTGTTGTGCTTGTGGAGCGAAGTCCTGTTTGTTCAGTACATGATCCTTGAAGAACTCATATGTGCCGGAGTTGTTTTCCCTGCTATACAGAATGATCGGAGCGTCCGGTCCTCCAAGTTCTTTCCAGTTCGTCACCTTCCCGGTAAAGACCATCCGCACCTGCTCCATGGTGAGTTCCTTGACGGGATTGGAGCTGTGGACGTAGACGGCCAGACCGTCCCGGGCAACACGGACTTCCATGCCACGGTACTTGTATTTTTCTTTGATCTGCTTGACTTCTTTGGGCTTGATGGGCCGAGAAGACGCGCAGATGTCCGTGGTGCCATTGATTAATGCCGCAATCCCGGTTCCCGAACCACCACCTGTGACCTGGAATTCGATGGCAGCGTCCTTGGGGAACAGTTCTGTCCACCGTTGAACGAGGATCACCATCGTGTCGGATCCTTTTATGGTTATGCGTGCAGGCTCTGCAGCGGTAACTACCAGGGGCAGAAGGAGCAAGGCACCGATAAAGGGGGCAAAGCGACGGAGCAGACTAAGCATGCCGTTGTTCAAGGTGTGGGCAAATTGTGCGGGGCGAAATTACGCACCGACCAGCTCTTGGGCCGAAGGCGTTGGTCAGGGATGGTCATGTTATGACTTGGTAAAACACGAGCTCAGATACCGAATTCGACATTGATTCGGCCAAACCAATTTCGTGCTGTTCTCGACGTTGCCAAGGGCGTTCGCTGTTCTTGGCCAAGCTCCAGGCCACCCTTGATACGGTGTCCGCGGGCGTAGTAGTTAACGACGCACGACAAATCCCGCATGTCTTGGCCATCGGACAGGCCGGAGAGGCGGTCATCCGCCATGACGGTAGACATCCGTGCACCAACCTCCATGCCGAAGGGGAAGATGTACGATGATTGGACCATCCAGCCTGATCCTACAAGCACAGCCAGTCGGTCGCCCGCGGCATTGACCGTTATGGGGTCATTGGACGACCGTTGTGCCCACTCGCCATAGAGGGCAAATCCTTGCCATTTGGCGATTGCATCGAGGTAGACAACTTCGGAGGTTCGTGGTTGATACAGCCTGGGGCCGAGCTCTCCACGTGTACGGGTATGGTTGCTGTTGTGCTGGAAAGAAGCGCCAATGCTGACTTTCGGCGACTGTTCGCGCGCAAGATCGCCTTCGAAGTAGTCGCCACCATTCGTGAAGGCCCCCAAGGGAAGCCATTCAATGCGGCCCGTCCATGCCAGGCCATCGCCAGCGATACGACCTTGATTGCGGCCATCACCCGTGCTGAGGGCGCCACGGAGGTTTACGATCGTGCCTGCAGGATGGAGCCGCCAGAACCCCTGGAAACCAAAGTCACGGTCGAAGTTGAATGCATTGTTCACCAAACTTCGTTCGCCAAACTGTAGGTCGCCGGATGAAATGACACGCTGCCGGTTTCCTGGGAGCTTCGTTTGCCCAAACCCTACTTGAAGGTCAGGTGAGAAATTCCAAAAGACCATGGCATCACGTATGATGTTGGGGAATTGCGTATCAGCCAGGTCAAGGTCGCCCCGTGCAAAGGAAAGCTGCAGGTTGAATGTCAGCCGAGGGTCCACAAGGTGGCCACCAAAGCGCAACCGTAGGCGTCGCACCAGCCACTCCGTGGACCCAAGAGAGAAGTCGTCTTCGGAAACCGTTCGTACAACGGCTTGATTCTGCATCCGGAACCGCATGATAACGCGGTTGGATGTATCGCCCGTCTGGAAGACGATGCCATTGGCGTCGAAATCGAAGCTACCTGGAGCCTTCGTCGTGGCCTGGCCCCTTACCAATGGTGTGCTCGACAGCACGAGTACGGCAAGAATTGCCAACCGAATGATGCGTGCAGGAGTGGTCATGAAATGTTACGGAAGTGTAATGCAATTGTAACGGGCGCAAACATCAGGCTTCAAAACGAGAATCTTGTATTACAATTCCGTAATACAGACGTAATGTTATCATTGCTTCGCGAAGTCGGGTTGTTGGTACGGGTAGTGGATGCACGGCAGAAACACGCTATTTTCGCCGCCAATGCAACGAATAGCCGTCTTTACCAGCGGGGGCGATGCCCCAGGGATGAATGCCCACATCCGCGCCGTTGAACGCACTGCGCAGAAACGCGGCCTGGAAGTGGTCGGTATTGTCGGAGGATATACCGGCATGATGGCAGGACACTTCGAAGTCCTTGATAGGATTCGCACCGCCAACATCCTGGATCGCGGCGGTACGGTGCTGAAGACCAGCCGCTGTCCAGAGTTTCACCATGCCACTGGGCGCGCCAAAGCGGCAGAACAGTTGGCGAAACATGGCATCGATGGCGTGGTCGCTTGCGGCGGCGATGGGACCTTTCATGGCGCATTGGCGCTGCATCAAGAACATGGTATCCGTATCGTGGGAACACCAGGTACGATCGACAATGACCTGGCTGGCACGGACTATACCATTGGCTATGATACGGCCATCAATACCGCAGCACAGGCCATTGACAAGATCCGTGATACAGCCGACTCTCACGGGCGACTGTTCTTCGTGGAAGTCATGGGACGTCATGCAGGGTTCATCGCAATGGACGTTGGCGTGGCTTGTGGGGCGGAATACATCGCCGTACCCGAAACCATGACGGATATCGAAGTCCTGTATCAACGCATCGTCTCGCAAGGGATCGACAAACGTACCGTTGTTATCGTTGGTGAAGGAGATGAGTCGGGCGGTGCCATGCAACTGGCCCGGCGTATCGAAGACGCATACGGTATCTCGTCCAAAGTGTCCATTCTTGGCCATATGCAACGCGGTGGCGCACCTACAGTAAGGGATCGCGTTCTGGCTGCTCGCCTCGGTGCTGCGGCCGTCGATGCGCTTCTGGAGGGACTGTCGGGCGTGATGATCGGCGAACAGAATAATTCCATAACATACGTTCCTCTCGAACAGACGTGGGCCACGCGCAAGGCCGTGCCCCGCTATCTGCTGGAACTGGCTACACTTTTGGTATAACCATGAAACCAACATTCCTTCACATCATTCAAGTGTACCAACTCGAAGGTATGGTAGCGCTCGGGAAAATGCTCAATCCTGGCACCAATACCATTACGAAAAACATGGATCATGCCAGGTATGTCGTTGATGCACTGGAAATACTCTCCGAAAAAACCAAGGGCAACCTGTCATCTGAGGAAGCATCATTTCTCGAGAATACCCTGACGACGATGCGTCTGAACTACGTTCAGGAGACGGGGTCGCCCTCCATTGCGCCGTCTGGCGATCTGGCGTAATGATCCGCGTAGCCCTTCTGGCGTTTACATCGCGGCCCCATGCCATACAGGGAGCTATCGACGCAGCCGTGTTCCTGACGCACCGCGGCGCCGAAGTGTACGTGGCAACCGACCTAGCTGCTGTGTTTCCTGCCGACGTGCTGGCCCGTTGCAGCGTCGTGGCCGAGACTCAGTTCGAGAAGTTTGCCGACATGGTCATCACCTTTGGTGGCGATGGGACGCTCCTTGCCGCAGCCCGGCTTCTGATTGGAAGCGATGTTCCGATTATGGGCGTGAATGTTGGGAACCTCGGCTTCCTGGCAGAGTTTCCCGTTGCACAGCTGGACGAAGCCCTGGCTGTTGTTCTCAGCGGCGAGTATCGTATCGTCGACAGAACAACCCTGACGACAAGGGTCGATGGTGACGACATCTACGCCGTTAATGAAGTGCTGCTTGAAAAAGCCACCCAGTCGCGCATGATTGCCATCCGTGCCTTCGTCAACGAACACCATGTAGCTGACTATCGTGCCGACGGTGTTATCGTAACCACACCAACGGGATCAACAGCCTATTCGCTGAGTGCTGGCGGCCCAATCATCGCACCGTCAGCCCACGCCTTGTGCCTTACGCCCATTTCGCCGCATACGCTTACGCTTCGGCCACTGATCGTTCAGGATACGTCCGATATCCGCTTCGAACTGCCATTCGCCGATATGGAGGCGAATCTCGTGGCCGATGGTCGGATCGTTGGAACGATTCGCACTGGGGACGTCGTCCATATCCGCAAGAGCGAGCACATGGTCAAGCTTGTAAAACGCGCCGACAGCACGTATTACGATCTACTGCGAGAGAAGCTGCTGTGGTCTGCCGACGCGACACGCAAAACCTGACGATCAATGAAACGCGACCTTTCCATGCTTCAAGCCACGGCGATCAACATGATCGACATGGTGGGGATTGGTCCGTTTCTGACAACAGCCACGATTGCGGCGGCTACGGGTTTTGGTCCTTATGCGATCATGGCTTGGATCAGTGGCCTGCTCCTGGCACTTGTTGATGCAGCCATCTGGAGCGAACTCGGGGCTGCTTTCCCGAAAGCTGGGGGATCCTACACCTTCATCCGTGAGACCTTTGGTGGCCGGCTGGGCAAACTGCTTGCCTTTCTTTTCATCTGGCAGACAATCTTTCAGGCCCCGCTAGTCGTTGCTAGCGGTACGCAAGGATTTGCTGGCTACCTTAGCTATCTCGTGCATTTGGACGTGCCAGGCCAGCGCATTGTCGCGGTGTTGGTCATTGTCATCCTGACGATTCTTCTTTATCGCCCCGTGCGTGCTGTGGGAGCAATAAGCGTTGTTCTCTGGTGCACCGTCCTTGTGCTTATGGCCGCAATCATCAGTGCAGGGCTTCTTTGGCCGTCGGATGGTGCAAGGGAGACGTTTTGGACGCATGGATTGATAGGTGGGCACTGGCCACGCCTGGACGTCTCCGTCCTGGCTGCCGCAACCATTCCCGCCACCTATAGCTACCTGGGCTACTACAACGTTTGTCATCTCGGTGCCGAAGTGCAGGAACCGGTGCGCGTCATACCGAAAAGTATGTATCTCTCCATAGCTGGCATAGGTGCTCTGTATCTGCTCATGCAGGCCAGTGTCTATTCCGTTCTTCCCGTTTCTGATGTTATGGCATCGACGTTCGTCATCTCGGCATTTTTCGAACGACTTGCTGGGGGCACTGCCGCCACTGTAGCTACCATAGGGATACTCATTGTGGCTGTGGCATCCCTGTTCAGCGTTATGTTGGGCTACACTCGTATTCCATATGCGGCTGCCAGGAACGGCGAATTCTTTTCCGTTTTTGGCCAGGAACACCCGAAAGGTGGGTTCCCTACGGTATCACTGCTGGTTCTGGCAGCTCTCAGTGCAGTGTTTGCACTCACATTGACCATCGATGCCACCATTAAGTCAATCGTTACGGTGAGGATACTGACACAGTTCCTGTCACAAGCAGTTGGACTTGTTGTCTACCGACGTCGCGTTGGTTCGGCTGCTATGCCTTGGCGGATGTGGCTATATCCGATCCCGGTAATCTTCGCAATGGTGGGCTGGCTTTTGATGTTTTCCGCAGCGAGACCGATGCAGCAAGTGGCTGCACTAGTGATGCCAGTGATTGGGCTAGCCGTCTATGCAGGTGTAACTGCCCTTCAACGCAAACACGATGCCTAGGGTCCGCACGAGAAATACCGTAAACGTCGCAGCCGATATTGTGCCGTCTGTAGTGTTGATTTCGGAGGTCATCCCATGCGCTTAGCCTTGTCCTGCGTCGGATTAATCACGTGTGTTCTCTTCGTGGGCTGTTCCACACTCTTTGGGCCATCAGGTGGTGATGGAATAGCGATCCAGCTACCGCGTAACGCGATTGTAGTTAGGCCATCGACGGGGGATACACTAGCCCACAATCAAGGTCAAACCGATACGACGGTGTTTGTTGATCTTTGCCGGCGCCAACGTCACGCACTTACCGTGCGCACAGACAGTTCAACACGGTGGTTGTTCCTTCGGCCAACCTATCAGACGACGTCGCTGTGGAACCTCCTCAACCATTTTGGGAGTGCCATCGATGGCATGACAGCCGCTGATAGAGCGCTGGAACTTGTCTCCCGCAAGGTTCGGCCACGCGCCCAACTCCATGGTGCGGAACAGACGGAATTGGATACGATCGCAACGCAATGGTCGGGGATTGATGGGAATGTCAGCATCCTGGATGAAAGGCAAGAGTGGACCGTTGCAATTACGGCTCGTGTCGGGTTTGTTGGGCCTGTATCCCAAGCAGTTCTCTTCGGCAACGCTGCCAATATCTCCGTCGGGGTGCGGCCCGTTCGCTGGTTGGAAGTTGGCTATGACTATGTCAGCGCATCGATTGTCTCTGTAGGTGTTCTCGATGAAACGTCGATTCCCATCCATAGCGCTTACGTGATGGTGCGCGAACCATGGGCCGGATTTACTATGCGACTCATGCATGGACAATCTGCCATCACCGGAATTGTCCAGCAGGTTGGCCAAGCGGAACGCACTGTTTCGGGTACGATACGTCCGTGGGCGCTGGGAGTGGGTTTTTCTTCACAATGGACGTCCATTGAATTCCGACGAATTCTTGTACCTCTCTCGGACGTTGCTGGACAGCGCATCGTATCGTCGAACACGAGTATACTCTGGGGTGTGAACATCGTTTTGTAGTTGGTATTTTCGGCCATGGAAACTCTTGAAGGCATTATCACCGATATCCACGGTCGGCGTCAATTTGTCCATTCAGCCAGGGTATGTCGATGCCCACGTTCATGTAGAAAGCTCCATGCTCGTGCCTTCGGAGTTTGCCCGGCTTGCCGTCGTTCACGGTACGGTTGCGTCCGTTAGTGATCCGCACGAAATTGGCAATGTTTTGGGGGTAGCAGGTGTGCGGTACATGTTGGACAACGCAGCGACTGTCCCGTTCAAATTTGCCTTTGGTGCGCCCAGCTGCGTCCCTGCCACACCGTTCGAAACTGCTGGTGCTATGATCACGGCCCAGGACATTCGCCAACTGTTCGCCGATGATCGCGTCCGGTATCTCAGCGAGATGATGAACTTCCCGGGCGTGCTCCATGGCGATGCCGACGTGCTGGCCAAGTGTGCCGTTGCCAGGGAATGCGGCAGGCCTATCGATGGCCATGCGCCTGGCCTTCGTGGTGCGGACGTCCTTGCTTACGCAAGCCACGGCATCACTACCGATCACGAGTGCTTCACGCTTGATGAAGCCTTGGACAAATGCGCTGCAGGGATGTGGATTCTTATCAGGGAAGGATCGGCTGCTCGCAACTTCGATGCACTTCATCCGCTTCTGGCATCGCACCCGGATCGCGTCATGTTCTGCTGCGATGATATGCATCCTGATTCCCTCGTCCTGGGCCATATCAACCTTCATGTACGCAGAGCGCTGCAGCTTGGATATGATCTCTTCGATGTTCTTCGCGCCGCCTGCCTTCACCCTGTCCACCACTACAACCTACCCGTCGGTCTCCTACGGGTGGGCGATCCTGCCGATTTCATCGTCACGCCAGCGGCCGATCCCTCCACCGTCCTTCGCACCGTCATTGACGGCCAGACTGTTGCCCGGGAAGGGGCCACGCTTATCGCTTCGGCGCAGGCCGCCGTTGTGAACAACTTCGGTGTCGGGCATATATCGGGCGATGACATTGCCATGGTAGCCGACAGCGACGCCGTACGGATCATCGAAGCATTGGATGGCCAGCTGATCACCAACGAACTCCATGGCGCTTGCGGAATCCATGATGGCCAGCTCGTCTCGGACCCTCGCACGGACACGCTGAAGATTGTCGTTGTCAATCGATATACCCAGGCACCTCCAGCCGTTGCGTTCATCCGTTCCTTTGGATTGGAACGCGGTGCCCTTGCCTCCAGCGTTGCCCATGACTCACACAATATCGTGGCCGTTGGGGTAGATGATGCCGACATCGTTGCTGCCGTCAATGCCGTTATTGACGCACGCGGTGGCATTGCCGTTGCTGCCGATGGCCAGGTGGATCGTGTGCCACTACCTGTTGCCGGTCTCATGAGCAATCAGGACGGCTACTCCGTTGCCAGTGCCTACGCTGCGATAGATCGGCGTGCCAAGGAACTTGGCACTGGACTCAGGGCCCCTTTCATGACGTTGAGTTTTATGGCCTTGCTGGTGATACCGGCTCTTAAGTTGAGTGACAAAGGACTATTCGACGGACGGAGTTTTGCCTTCATACCCGTGACTCTTCGGTAACTTTGACGTTCCGAAGCTTTTTAACTCCGATAGAGACCATGAACGTACTTCACGACGCCTCGATTCTTCGCCTGATTCAGTTTGCCATCCGCGAAGATGTTGGTTCTGGCGATATCACGACCGATCTTACCATTCCGCTCGACAATACGGCATCAGCTCGGTTCCTGATGAAGCAGGACGGCGTCATCTGCGGTCTACCGTTACTACCGCTTGTCTTCCGAGAGTTCTCCCCAGAAGTTCATATTGACCTCCGCGTACACGAAGGTGACGTCGTGGCCGCTGGTACCGTGCTAGCCACCGTGGAGGGGCCTGCCCATGCCCTTCTCGCTGGGGAGCGAACTGCGCTGAACATTCTTCAGCGCATGAGCGGGGTAGCAACGAAGACGAAGGTCTATAGCGATGTCATTGCCGACACGAAGGCGAAGATTCTGGATACGCGAAAGACCATTCCAGGGTGGAGGCTCCTTGACAAGTATGCCACCAGCATCGGTGGTGCAATGAATCATCGGTTCGGACTCTACGACATGGTCATGATCAAGGACAATCACATCACCGCCTGTGGGGGCATTGCTGAAGCGGTTGGTCGCGTACGTGAGGGACTCGACGGCAGGGCGCCCATCAAGGTGGAAGTTGAAGCGCGCTCCATGGATGACGTCCTGGAGATTCTCTCGTGTGAGGGTGTCGACCGAGTGATGTTCGACAACTTCACTCCCGAACTCGTTGCCGACGGTGTTCGAACTGTCAACGGCAGGCTGGAGACCGAAGCATCTGGCGGGATTACGTATGCCAACCTTCGCGACTATGCTCTCGCCGGGGTTGACTACATCAGCGTGGGAGCGATTACCCATAGTGCCGTTGCATTGGATATCTCCATGAAGCTCTTTGTACCCAAACAGGGATAAGCTAGGAAGCGTCGTCCAGAATGCGCTGTGCCGCTTGACGAACACGTTTACGGAGAACATCGGGTGAGTCAACTGACAGGCGACCACCAAAGCTCAGAATCCAATGAACGAGTGGTTCCGAGATACGCACGGTAAGCTCAATGCACAGCCGGTTGTCTGCGTTCCTGAAGAGCTTCTGCGTAGGGTGGAGAATCAGGGACGATAGTTGCGGTTCAAGGCTATGATCTACCAGCAGGACTATGCGGTGTGCCAGCTCTCCCGATGAGTCCAGATTGGTGAAGTCCGGTGGTAGTGAAAGCATGATTGACACCGGGCCAATCAGGATGTAGGACTTCTTCGAGTAGTCGAAGGCAATCGGTACATGAAGGGTGTTGATCATGTAGTCGAGATCACGGGCCACCGTACGCGTGCTCACTTCGAGTATCTCTGCAAGCACGGGTGCAGTTACTCTTTGGCCGTTCACCAATCGCGCCAGGATGGCCTGGATACGATAGAGTGCGGGACGGTGGGCATGGCGCATGAAGGACGATGGCAGCAGTTCACGAAGGAACCGCGATGCTACATCGGCCACCCTGCCATATATTGTCATAGTGAATAACTCCCACAGAATTCGGTTGGAATTACGTAATTCTAGTGGGGCTCTTCGTGACGTACTACGAATGCTGGACTGTCAGGAATGCCTAGAGCTCTCGGCGAAGCCGGGCTACGGGAATACGAAGTTGTTCCCTGTACTTGGCTACGGTGCGGCGGGCCACATTGTAGCCCATTGTTTTGAGGTCGGCAGCGAGTTTGTCATCGGACAACGGCTTGTCCTTGTTTTCGCCTTCAATCATCTCCTTGATTTTCTGGCGGATGATACGCGTGGAAATTTCCTCGCCATCATCGTTCAGCAGGGACTCGCTGAAGAAAAACTTCAGCTCGAAGGTACCGAACTCGGTTAGGACGTACTTACCGTTAACGATACGGCAGATAGTCGAGATGTCCATGCCAGTAATATCTGCAACGTCACGATAGATCAGAGGTCTAAGCCCCTCTGTGCCAATACGGAAAAACTCCCTTTGCAAACCGACGATAGCTGTCATTACTTTCAGCATGGTTGTCTTGCGTTGACGGATTGCTTGGATGAGGAACTTGGCATCCTCGAATTTGCGGCGCATCCATTCCTTCGTTTCCTTGTTGAACTCGCGATAGCGTGCATCACGGCGCATGCGGTCATAGGCACTATTGACGCGCAAGGTGGGCAATCGGGAATCGTTGACGGTCACGAAGAAGTCATCGTGGTCTTCATCTCGTTCCACGATGAAGTCCGGCACGACGGTATTGACATCAGGGCCAAACGTTCCGCCTCCTGGGCGCGGATTGAGGTGGCGAATGACGTCGATCGCTTCGCGGAGATAGTCGCTGGACACTCCAAGCTGTCGTTCAATGACGGCATAGTGTTTCATTGCAAAAGCATCATATGCCTTGTCAAGCACTTCGTGAGCGAGCTTCTGCGATGCATTTCTTTTGGGCAAGGCACGAAGTTGTGCCAGCAAGCATTCTCGGATCGTGCGCGATCCAACGCCGGGAGGATCCAGTTGCTGAACACGTCGAAGCACGTATTCAGCGGTGGGGGTTGAGATTGGCTCCAGGGAATGGTCAATGCCATCCAGGCGGCCTTGCGAAGCCAACGTGGACGATCCGAGGAACGCTGGGGTATGGATGGCAAGGTTGTGTTCCGCGATCTGGGCATTTAGTTCATCGCGCAGTTCCAGGAGGTCACGACGCAGGTAACCATCGTCGTCAACATTCCCGATGACATATTCGGCGAAGAGCCGTTCTTCTACGTCAAGATCAAGAAAACGCACCTGATCGAGAAGCTCTTCAGTAAACGTTGGCGTGTCGCGAACCTGGAATCCTTCGCCACCGTCGTCATCGTCTTGGACAGCCGTGTCGCTCGACTTCCCGGACGAAGGATCTTCACCCCAAATCAGCTTGTAGAACTCGAAAGCGTCCTTGGGGTCAAAGTCATCGGACGAAACCAATTCGGCTCCATCGCGCTGTTCAGGCATTGGTGAGACTGCTTCCGGAGAGGGAAGGCGTTCCTCATGGGAAATGTGTTCGGTTGGCTCGTTGGAATCGTGGCCCTCCGTGGTATCACCGTCATCACCACGTTCGTCCAGCATGGGATTGGTTTCGATCTCATTGCGAACGTGCTGTTCCAGTTGCTGGGCTGTCAGCTGCAGCATTTTCAGATACTGGATCTGCTGGGGTGTCAGGCTTTGTTGTAAGGCGGTTTGAAGGTTTAGGCCAAGCTTCATGCCGTATCCTTCCGGTATGTCCGTGCCTCATCAAGGATGCGCTGATACGTTTCTTCGCCGTAGGCACGGATCAGCGGCTCGCGCAAGCTCTCCACGAGCGGTAGCTGAAGATGCTCGCCTTGTTGGCGGCCAGGCTCGCATTCGTCGAATTGTTCGTAGTGAAGGTATGGTCCCCCAAAGTGCGCAATTCGAATTGGGAAGAGATGGCAGCTCAGAGGCTTCCGAAATGCAGATTCTCCAGCATGCCAGGCCTTCTCGATCGAACATGTTGCAACACCGTCCGATGTGTACGCCACGAAGACGCAGTCTGCATCATCAATGCAGCGAGTCGTGTAGTGGCCGGGATGCCCGTCCACGGGGTCGTGGGCAGCCAGAATGGCTCGGTTTCGTTCCGATAGATAGGGCAAGGCCGCTGGAACTGCCTGGCGAATGGCCTCGACCTCGGCATCGGCGAGTGGCGCACCATATCCACCCGGAAGCGTGCAGCACGCACCCTTGCAGCGCCCTAGGTCGCAGGCAAAATGTGTCGTAAGAACCGCTTCATCAAGCAGGAGATGGTCGATCGAAATCATGCAGTCTTCCCTTTGGCCCGAAATTTAGCACGTTTTTTGCTAGACAATAAACCGTGGGGGTAAAATTCGGTTTCATGGAAGAGGCATACGTTTCAGGCGTAGGGCGTTTGTCACCACGGTCACGCTACTCAAGGCCATGGCACCGGCGGCGATCATCGGGTTGAGGGTGATGCCGAATGGAAGCAAAACACCTGCGGCAATGGGGATGCCAAGCGTATTGTAGATGAAGGCAAGAAGGAGGTTTTGCCGTATGGTTCTCATGATAAGATTGGACAAGGCGATGCCATCGGCCAGGGCGCCTAGGTCATTGCGGACAAGCGTGACGTCTGCTGTGGCTTTGGCGATGTCCGTGCCGCCTCCCATTGCTATCCCCACGTCGGCTTGGGCGAGTGCTGGTGCATCATTGATACCATCACCCACCATGGCAACAATGGCGCCACGGCGTTGGAGGCGTTCAACCACGGCGAGTTTACCGGCTGGGAGCAGGCCTGCCTCCACGGTTTGGATGCCCACGTGAGAGGCCACGACGTTGGCAGTAGCCTCGCGGTCCCCCGTCACCAGCACGATTTCAGGCACCGATTGTCGAATACGCTCCAGGGCATCCAAACTGGATGCGCGAATGGCGTCGGCAACACCCACGACGGCCACTACGGTGCGATCCACGGCCACCAGGGCAAGCGAGCGCCCACCTTGTGAGACGCGGTCCATTGCCTGTTCCAAGGTGTTGGGCACGACGATCATGGCGTCGGCCATCAGGGCCTCCGAACCGATTCGCACCGTTGTGCCGGCGACTGTTCCCACGGCCCCTTTCCCAGGAACCGTGCGGACGTTATCCGCGTCGATGATGGGAGCGCCCTGAGCTTCGGCGAAGCGGACGAGGGCGGGAGCAATAGGATGTTCTGCGCGCCGCTCGACGGCGGCTACAGCGGCCCATACCTGCGTGATGGCTTGTTCGGAGTCTACACCGTCGGCGTATAACGTCGTAGCAACATCGGGTCGGCCTTCGGTAATGGTGCCCGTTTTGTCAATGGCAAGTGTTGTAATAGTGGAAAGACGCTCCACTGCTTCGGCAGAACCAAACAGGACTCCAAGTGCAGCCGCGCGCCCGGTACCCACAACGATGGCAGTAGGGGTTGCCAGTCCCAGAGCACATGGGCACGCAATGATGAGAACGGAAATCGATGTGACCACGGCATTGGTGACAGCCATTGGCCCTCCAATCAGGAGCCATACACCTGCAGTAACGGCGGCCACCACGAGAACAATCGGAACAAAAATGGCGCTGATGCGATCTGCCAGACGCTGAATGGGGGCTTTGCCACTTTGTGCCGCATCAACGGCGCGAATGATTCCTGACAAGACCGTCCGTTCTCCAACGGCAGTGGCTTTGACGAGAACACTGCCGTTGCCATTGAGTGTGCCGCCAGTAACTGCGGACCCTGCAACGACTTCGATAGGCATCGATTCCCCTGTAATCATGGATTCATCGACCGTGCTATGCCCTTCAACGACGATGCCATCCACGGGAAGTCGCTCACCAGCGCGCACAACAATAACGTCATTCTCAGCCAGCGATCGGATATCCACCTCGGTATCACGTCCGTTACGACGAATGCGTGCCGTGGTAGGCTGTAACGACAGGAGACGCTGCAGGGCGTCGGCAGTTCTACTGCGTGCCCTGGCTTCCAACCATTTACCTACAAGGACGAGGGTGATGATCGTACACGTAGTGTCGTAGTAGCCACCTGGATGGGTCACACCGTGTGGAAGGGTGTGGGGAAAGACCGTACCAATGATACTCATGCCAAAGGCAGTTCCAGCACCAATGGTGATCAACGTGTCCATGGTGGTTCCCCCTCGACGCAATGCTCGCCACGCTGCAAGAGGGAAGCGGCGCCCAGCCCACAGTACAGGAAGGCACAGAATGGCCATTACCTGGTCAACAAGGACTGCGTCCACTGCTGCCGTAACGGAAGGAATCATCAGTGCCATTCCCAGTAGCATCACGGCAACCGTGGGAGGAATTGCCCGAATGAGGCTTCGCTGAAGCAAGGCTACGTCGGTGCGGTCAATGTCGGCGCCACTAGTCGGCCGCGTTGTGGCATCCGTATACACGGCGAGAGCGGTATATCCAGCGCGTTCCACTGCGGATTGAAGGTGGGTCGCATTAATAGCGTCGAGGGAAGACACCGTGGCACGATGGCGAATCAAGTTGACGGCAACAGAGGTGACGCCCGGCACGGATGACAGTTCCTGTTCAACACGCGCCACGCACGATGCGCAATGCATGCCCTGAATATCAATGTGCTGGGTAGAACCGCTCGAGTTCATGGGCGATAGTCTGGTTTGACGCGATCACGAAAGGCCTTGAGAAACTTCTCCACCTTGGGACGCACAACGAAGGCACAATATGGCTGCGAGCCATTGTCGTTGAAGTAATTCTGGTGGTAGTCCTCCGCCTTGTAGAAGGTAGACGCGGGAGTGACTTCCGTAACGACAGGTTCCGGCCATGTCTTGGCGGCATCAAGTTGTTCGATGTAGGCCTTGGCAACTGATCGCTGCTCGTCCGAGTAGGTGAAGATGGCGCTGCGATACTGCGTTCCAACGTCATTTCCTTGACGATTCAACGTTGTTGGGTCGTGAGCACTGAAAAAGACGTGCAGGATATCTTCGAACGAAACCACGGCGGGGTCGTAGGTAACACGGACGACTTCGGCGTGCCCTGTGGTTCCAGAGCAGACTTCCTTGTATGTCGGATTGGTTATCGTTCCACCCATGTATCCAGACTCGACGGAGTGAACGCCTTCCAGGCGTTGAAAGACAGCCTCGACACACCAGAAGCAACCAGCTCCAAGGGTGACAACTGTATCGGACATCATCGCTTGTTCCTTTCGGCTGTGTGGAGGTTCCGGATGGGGTGAAGCATTCTGGGCAGAACAGGACACGGTCGCAAACAGCCCGAGAATAGCCATGAGTATTCGATACATAACGGTCAACCCTTGGTGCGACGGGTGAACAAATTGTGGAGTGGCAGAGGACGAAATGCTCCACGAAACAGTGCTTAGCGAAGAGCTCGACCTGCAAGAATTCCTAACCAGGCTGCGGCAAGTCCGCCGATGATGCTTAGCCCACCGTACAGCACAGCTGGTAGTGGCCTAGCGCCTTCAGCAAGCGCGAGCATGTCCGTTGTGAATGCCGAGTAGGTGGTAAAACCGCCGCACAATCCCGTGCCGAACAGGAGCATGGTAGAATGTGTTGGGGCAAAACCAGTAAGGACACCCAGAACAAGGCTGCCGAGGATGTTAACGCCCAATGTGGCTAGCGGGACGTCACCGGGTGATGAACTCACGAGGATGGTGCACACGTAACGCAAGACACTTCCGAGGGCACCACCGAGGGCAACGAGGAGAAGGGATGAAACAGCCATGGTACAATTCTACACCAAATCCAGTTCTTCTATCTTTGCGCCATGCATACTATTGGATTTGGAAAACGCATGTTGATTGTCCTATATGGCACCTTCCTGATGGCTCTTCTTGCCGTCCAGGCATTTGCACAACCGTTCGTCCACACGTCGAGGCATGTCGATGCCCCAGGAAGCGAACCGCGAGAGCATCCAATTGATATGGTTCGCATGGTTGTGGACGTGCGATTTGAGCCGGAGCAAGGGCTGGTCAAAGGACGCGTCGTCCACCACTTTATCGCTCTCCAGCGCAAGGTTGACTCCATACTATTCGATGCAGTCAAGATCAACATTCGGCAGGCTACGTTGGGTGGGAAGCCCGTTCGCTATCGGACGACGGATACGTCGGTGATCGTGTACCCAGAGCCTGCCTTGTTTTGGGATGAGCAGGATAGTATCACATTCACCTATGAGGCACGACCACGAAAGGGTATCTACTTCATTGGCTGGACCGATACGACGAAGCGCATGCGTAGGCAAATCTGGACGCAGGGTCAGGGAATCGACAATCGTCATTGGATACCCATGTATGACGAAATGAATGACAAAATGCTGACAGAGACCATTACGACGTTTGATGCTGGCTACGAAGTTCTTTCCAACGGAGTCAAGCAGGCGGTAACGGACAACGGTGATGGCACCAGAACCTGGCATTACCGCATGACAAAGCCCCATGCAGGGTACTTGCTCATGCTTGGAATCGGCCGTTATGCGGTCACGGAGAGAGTAACCAAGCGTGGCATTCCCGTGCGGCTGTACTCCTATCCTGAATATCCAGAACAGGTTGAACCAACATATCGGCTTTCCACGGAGATGATTGACTGGATGGAAGACGAAGTTGGTATTCCGTATCCATGGGAGTCGTATAGTCAGATACCTGTGGCCGACTTCGTCTTTGGGGCCATGGAGAATACCACGGCAACGGTGTTCGGCGACTTTTTTCTCACCGATTCCCGTGGCGTGCTGGACCGTTCGTATTTCAACGTCAACGTTCACGAGTTGACGCATCAGTGGTTTGGTGACTATATCACGGGTCGCAGCGGTAAGTCCATTTGGCTCCAGGAGAGCTTTGCAACGTTCTACCCGTACCTGTATACCGGCGTATTGTACGGCGACGACCATCTACAGTGGGGCCGTCGAGGCTTTCACAATGCTGCACTTGCCGCATCGGAGAAAGACAGGCTTCCAATTGTTCATCCCAACAGCGGGACTGCCCGTGTCTATCCCAAAGGGGCAGGCGTTATCGCTATGATGCGGTACACCTTTGGTGCTGAAGAAACACGCCGTGTCATTCGCCATTACCTTCGAAAACACGCCTATGCCAATGTTCAAACCAGTGACCTCTATGTGGCCTTTCAGGATACCTTGGGCCTGACGCCCGATTGGTTCTTCGACCAGTGGCTGTACCGCGGAGGGGAGCCACACTATGACGTACGTTGGCAGCCAAGTGTCAGCGGAAACACTGCCGTAACGCGAATAACAGTTGCTCAAAAGCACCACACTGATGATCTCGTGGGGCTCTTTTCGATGCCCATCGTTATGGAAGTGTTCTACAAGGATGGTTCCAAGGACAGCGTGAGGGCCTGGGTCAAGGATGCACAAACCACCGTAGACATTGCCAATCCAGCACAAAAGACCGTCGACTTCGTGCTGTTCGATCCCGGGTCCAACGTCATGAAGAAGCTTACCTTCCCCAAATCATGGGCGGAGTTGACAGCGCAGGTTGCCAGAGCACCAATGATGATTGACCGCTATGACGCCCTCATTGGCCTTGGTGCGGATAGTAGTCGAGCTGCGGAACGGCTAGGCATACTGGCAACCGTTTACGCACGTGAGACGTTTGGCCCCATGCGTGCCGAGTGCATACGCCAAGCGGGAATAGTGGGCGGCAAGGCTGCCATTGACCTTGTGCGCAGGGGCGCTTCGGATCCCGACGTTGGTGTCCGCCAAGCATCGCTACTCGCATTTGGTACCATCCCTTCCGAGTTGCGTCAGGACATGGAAAAGCTCCTCGCTGACTCATCGTATGCCACTGTGGCCTTGGCCCTCTCGAAGCTCTCGCTTAACTTCCCCGAGCATACCCAGCGGTACCTTGACATCACGGCGAAAGAACGCGGTGCTCACCAGCGTATTCGGATAGTTTGGCTTGAAATCAAAGCTACGGCTGGCTCCTCTGAAGCGCTAACGGAGTTGGACGACCTCTGCGGACCTTCTTGGGAATTCATTACGCGCCAAAATGCCATGAACGCTCTCAAACGACTCGGTAAGTTATCTGCAGTGGCGGCGACAAACATTTTGGATGCTTCGTGGAGCACCAATGGAAGGCTTGCGAGCACGGCGCAATCTGTCCTTGCTGCCCTTGCTGAGTCCCCAGTCCATAAACAAACCTTGCGCAGCATCCGTGCACGGCTTGTCCTAGACTCATGGAAAAACGACCTATTGGAACCTCTCCTTCGTTGATTCTCTGATTCTCTCATTTTTGGCCTGATTATTGCAACCAGACGTCCTTGGTAGGGGAACAAACCTGTTCCTCTGCTGGTAGATCGCAATGTGTGTCGTTGTGTCAGGATTCTGACACACGGACGCTACTTGTGCACATCACAAAAATTTCCCGAACGCTAGGATTTGGTAACACTCCGATCCCTGCTATTTTTGCACGTTCTGCGGAGTACAGCCGCCATGTGTGGCGTGTGCCCAGCCGACGGAGTTGTTTCTTGCTAGAGATAGTGGTGAAACGACCTTACTGACAATGACCATCAAACCATTACGTGGAGGAGTCATGCTTCGCAACGCTACTGCGTGGAAGTCGCTGGTGCTTGGAGCACTCATGGTGGGGGGAACCTCACTGTTTGCTCAGCCGGCGAATTACACGGCCTTTCCTGTGGCAGGTACGTATACACCGATCGTCGGTGGCATCGTGCATGCAACTGGAACTGCCATTGACGACCAGGAAGTCACTGGCGTCAACATCGGCTTCACGTTTACGTATGGACCGAGTCTCACGACGTCTACGGTCAACGTCAACGCGAACGGATACATCACCATCGGCAATGCCTTGGGCGGTACAACCTACACGCCATTGTCATCGGCTGTTGCGTCCACTCAGGTGATGTCGGCACTTGGCCGAAACCTACGTGGCACAACGGCGGGAGAAATTCGTACCGAGACGATCGGAATTGCACCGAACCGTACGTTTGTCGTCCAATGGTCGAACATGACGCGTCCGAGCACATCGGGTGCGTTTGACAATCTGAGCTTCCAGATTCGCTTGAATGAAGCGGACGGAACGATTGACTATGTCTACGGCTCTTCTGTGGTCAAGGGTGCGTTGGGTGCGCAAATAGGTATGCGTGGCACGACGAACGCGCAAGTGTTCTCGCTGTATGCGGACTATGACGAGTCCACATTTTCGGCGCCCATTCTGTCTACTACAGCAGCACGTGTTTCCACGCTCGAAGATGGATTCACTCCCGCCGCTGGTCAGACATATCGGTGGCAACGTCGGACTGTCACGAACGACGTTGGCGTGGTTGCAATTGAAGGGCCATCAGCGTTCTTTAATGCCAACTCCACCCAGACAGTCACAGCTCGTGTAGACTCATTGACTATCGACTGGAGAGTCAATGGTACGCTTCGGACGGCGGTGAAGTACTATGCGCAACCAGCTCTGCAACCAAACGAAGAGCGCGTTGTGACACTTGGTACGGTCAACTTTGGCCCACGTTCGTTTAATACTATCACGGCGCAAACCCTGCTTCCGAATGGAGTTGCTGACACGCGTGCTGGCAACAATGCGGCTACGGCATTCCGCGCTCCTCGTGTCGCTGGAAGCTTCGTTATTGCCAAGACAGGTGCACCAGCGAGTGGCTTCAACCGCTTGCGTGATTTCCTTCGTCACCTCAAAGTTTCTGGCATTAACGGATCCATCGACGTGGTGGTCCGTGAAGGTGTATACGAAGAATCAATTGTTCTTGATGGCGTAGATGCAACCGACTTCTCACAAACGTTTACGGTCCGAGCACAAGAAGGAGATGACGTCGTTGTTCGTTATCCCCTCCACTCGGGGCTTAATTCTACCTACGGTGCATTCGAGTTCCCTGCCATCGTGAACATCATCGCAGGTGGAAACATCACGATGGATGGCATTACGTTTGAAGTCGATCAAACATCGACATTTAACGGTGGCATCCTCGTCCCTGGTTTCCTGTCGGGCTGCTCATTCCGCAATTGTACGTTCCGCGGCATTGGCAATCAGGCGTTCTCGGGCAATGCATT
>JALOMA010000187.1 GCA_025455735.1 Candidatus Kapaibacterium sp. | reverse complement strand
GTTACTGGGGGCATTCCGCCCCTGCGGGTGGAGTGGTTTACGTCCAATAATGACTATTTGGGAGGTGGGTTTGACATTGCAACGACGTGGTTTCCGCCCTACAGGGCCATTGTTCGTGTAACCGACGGTTTGGGATGCGAGGCAACGGACACCGTCCTGGTTGGGCGCAAGCCCACCGCTCGCCTGGACGTCGCTGATTGTGTCCTTGGTGCCCGAGGCCGATGTGGATTGCCCTTCGACACCGTTGTTATTATCGTCAACAGGGGGCTCGAAGCCATCGCTGTTACTTCGGTGGCGGCCACGGGCACATCCGTTCAGGTTAGCCCGGGCCCCTTGCCAAGAATCATCGAAGCAGGGGATTCCCTGCTGATTCCCATTCGGCTGGTTGAACTGGCAGGTGGTAGTGCGCGTCTGCGGGTGAGTGCTGGTCGTTGTGATACGCTTGTCGATCGGTTGATTCGGTGGACGGAAGATCGCGCCGTTCCCAGGGTGCAGCCGTCATCCTTGATCATTGGCCCAGTTGGCACGTGCGAGCCAATCACAATCGATACTGCCCTGGCCGTAACAGTGGAAGGGGGCCCTGCCACCATTGTTGGTGTTCTAGGGGGCACCTGCGCAGGCCTTAGCCTGCCAGCAAATCCAAGCGTTGTTGGTGGCAGAACCACGCGCGTGCCTGTACGGATATTTGCGCGAGGGGCCGTGCAATGCAGCGTGGCCGTCGTCCTGTCATACGGCGGCTGTCTGGATACCGTGTGGATACCCGTCGAGGTACGCTCTGCAGTGGTACGTCTGGAACTCCTGGACTCCGTGTTGCCAACGCGATGGCCATGTACAAGGGGCCAGTCCGTGCCTGTTCGCATCCGCAATGCCGGGAGCGAGGGCATCACCGTGGAACGTGTAGAGGCTGATCCGCCATTGGTCATCGACACCATGAGTGTGCCATTTACACTTTCCAGTGGTGCCACGCACACCCTTGCCATTCGCGTCCTCGGACCAGGGCCAAGAGCAGCACTCCGCGTTTTTGTACGTGGATGCCCCGAACCTATCATGCTGATGACGACGTGGCCTTGGAATGATCAGCAACTCCTTACCGTCGATACGCTTGTGAACCTTGGTGACGTCACACTATGTGAAGCGGCCACGCTTGATACGTCGTTTACGTTCGAAACTGCGGCGGACAGCATACAGGTTACCAGGCTCGATCTAGCCATCGGTACACCAAAGAGAACAACGGCATATGCCACGGCGGGAACACGAGTCACCATTGGTGTCCAGCTTTCTGCAGCCTCCCAGCTGCCAATGCAGTATTTGTTGGAGGTGCGCAATGCCTTTTGTACGGATACCGTTACCGTGACCATTCAAGGAAGAATACGATCTCCACGGATGGAACTTCGCATCGTTGATGTTCCCGCCGTGCCTACCTGCGCCGATACGACAGTGACCGCCATCGCCGTGGCCAATACCTATGGCGACACGCTGCTGATCCGTGGTATTTCCACGAGCGAAGAAAGTACGATACGCCTCAAGGAAGGTGACGTTATCGTAGACGGCGATACGATTGCCATGGACGTCTTCGTGCGTGGTGATAACGTTACGGCCGGCTGTACACTAACGGTAGGGCCGTGTTACCAACGTGTGCCGTGGACCGTCGGGGTGACAGTGAACCGAGCAGAGCTCGCAGTAGGGCCCGCCCTGCTGTTTCCATCAACAACGGTAGGAACAGTGTCCAAGGCTCGGTCGTGGGTGCAGAACACCGGCACAACGAACCTTGTCATACCTGGCCTCACGTGTACCGATACCACAGTAGCCATCCTTCAACCAGCGCAGTTCCCAATAACGCTTACGCCAGGAGAAGAGGCTGTGGTGGAAGCACAGTGGACATCGGAGCCCGGTAGCCTGCGAGCGACCGTTCGTGTTGCTGCCGGAACATCCTGCGGGCCCGAGCCTGTATTGGACGTGCGTGCCGATGTTGCCGTAGAGACGGCTGTGCGGATTCCGAATGGAACCGCTGATGCCGGCGATCAAGTGACCATCCCGCTCATCCTCGATCGGGTTCCGGACGTAATTGCGGCGAGACTCCGGCGGTGGAAAGCCACGCTGGAAATCGACCCTTCGGTGATATCCGTCACGGAAGCTGCCGGCCTCATGGATAGTCTGTTCAATCGTGGCAGTTTGCAGCGAACAGTGGAGGTGTTTGGTGAGTGGACTGGTGGCGATACACTTGCCCACATTCCAGCCACCATCCTGCTAACGACAGCCGAGCGAACGCCATTGAGATTTCGCCGACCCGATGGATTCCAATGGCTGGACGTACGGAGCGGATACATGCTCCAGGATGGAGAACTGTTGCTCGATAACGTCTGCGCGGATAGAACGCGCCGTGTTGTGCTGATCGATGGCCGCCTTCAATCAGCCGAGGTACGCGCCGGGCTTATCCCTGGAACAGTGATGCTTGATGTACGCACGGACTATCAAGCAGAGCGTATTGTGGTTGACATCACGTCCCTTGCCGGTACCTCGGTACGGTCGACATCAGGAACGAGCAATACTCCTCTCATGATCCCTATGGTAGACCAGCCTGCTGGATGGTACGGTGCCGTCGTTCACTGCGGTAGCCAAGTGGCCATCGTGCCTTTTCTGTACGAACCATGACCACGAGCAGCAGCGCGAGAGGGCCGCTCGCGTAACTTTTCCATCATTGCGAACTTGGTAGTGTTTGGCTCGGCGACATCCGTGCCAGGGAGGAACTATCGTCGTGGCGGAGGAACCATGAAGCCGTGCTTCTTGCGATGGATTCTGGTGTGGGTTGTAGGCTGCCTTCTGGCAGGTTTGACCTATGCCAACGACTTGTCGGGCGTGATAAACGACTACTGGCCGGTTGTTTCAGTTCAGTGGTCGGAGTGTCGGACGACCGTTACCGTGGACGGCACGCCGACCCTTCGGCCGGGCGACCGCGTTCTGGTCATCCAGATGAAAGGGGCGAGCTGGAACACCGTCGAGAATGAAAGGTACGGGGCGATAACACAGGCTGGTGCTGCGGGGCAATGGGAATTGGCTACCGTGCGGGCAGTCTCCGGAAATTCGGTCATCCTTGAAGAGGCCCTGCTTCCAACCACGAATGCGCGTGATCGCCTCCAACTTGTCCGCGTGGTAACAGGCACCGATGCAACCGTTTCCGATATGGTAACGGCCCAGCCATGGAATGGCCGAACGGGTGGCGTTGTCGCCATCGAACTGACGGGGACACTTCGGGTGACAGGAATAATCGATGTGTCGGGCCTTGGCTTTCGCGGTGGACACCGTACGGCGGGGCAAGTTGCTTGCGGACGTTTGGACCTGGTACTGCCAGCAGCTTCACCGTTGGGTGCCAATAAGGGCGAAGGCGTTGCGGATGAATTCCTGTACGAACCCAAAGGCCGAGGCGCGGTCACCAATGGTGGCGGCGGTGGCGTGTCCACCAACTCCGGCGGCGGCGGCGGTGCCAACTATGGTTCTGGCGGCGGCGGTGGTAGTGAGTGGGTGGGCTGTGGTCCACCGGTGCGCAACGGAGGTGTGGGCGGGTGGTCCGTGCGTACGGGAATGGCAGGGCATGCGATCATCGCTGGCGGCGGCGGTGGGGCCGGACATGAAAACAACGGTGAATCTTCTAGTGGTGCCGCAGGTGGCGGCATCATCGTGATTCTCTGTTCCCGTCTTGCAGGCACGGGGTCCTTGCTCGCCGATGGGGCCAACGCAGAGCATGCTGGCATTGATGGCGCAGGCGGTGGCGGTGCGGGCGGCACGATCTTCCTCGATGCTCCCGTGCTAGCTTCTACGATTCAGGTATCCGCCCGTGGTGGACGCGGTGGCAACGTTACGTCCGTCCAAAGCCACGGCCCCGGCGGTGGCGGGGGAGGGGGACGTATTCTCGTCGCCCAGCAAACAACGGGTATCAACATCAATGCCGTAGCTGGAGGCGCCAACGGCGATGTTCTCCTTCAGCCTTCAGAACCGCTTCGGAGTTTCTACGCCACCGCTGGCGAGCCTGGCATCGTGCGAACCGGCGTGGCCGTACAACGGCCAGGTATTGCCGTGCCGCCGAGTATTTCTGCCGGCGCCGACACCGTGCTCTGCGGCACTACGCTCTTCACGCGTACGGCCACGGTACTGCGCTCAACCCCACCTTTTGAGGTGGTTTGGAGGACATTGCGCGGACAGGTTGTTTCCAACGGACAGACGATTGCCATGCCCATTACGCCACCGATGGCGCTTGTTGCTGAGATTACCGACGCCAGTGGTTGCAAAGGGCTCGATACCGTGCTCGTGGATGGTGCGGTCCCGCCACCCATGCGCACTGATACCATAGACCTTGGACCGCAGGTCGTCTGCAACAGCATCCTGGATACCACCATCGGCATTCGTGGGGCCAACCGGGACACCGTGATGATCGTGGCTGCCGAAGGCCTTCGCTCCACGACCACTCTTCAAACTCCGTTGCCCTTGGCCGTTGTTCCGGATAGCACGGCCAGGCTACGCATTCGCGTGGTCCTTGACGCCACCGGCCGCGAAGAGATTGCCGCCACCATCGAACCATGCGGTACCATCGTCAAGGCACTGATTCGATGGACGCCCATACCATTTTCCGTCACCGTAAATCCCGATACGGTGCGGCTGGGCCCCTTGCCACAATGCACAGGTTCCACGGTCGATACGGCTATTTCCGTTGCTAGTACGGGACTGACCGGCACCATCATCGACGTCCTGGACGATGCCACGGCCGATGTGCAGGCATCGTTTCCCCAGCCGATCCTCCCTGGCCAAGCCGTTCGATTGCCGCTTCGGATTGTTGCTACAGCTGATGCCGTACGACGCGTTGGCATCGTTGTTCGCAGTGGAGAATGCGTCGACACGATCTTCTCTACCATCATCGTGGTGGTGGTGCCAAGTACCGTAACAACCGACACACTGGACCTGGGTGTTGTTCCGTATTGCCGTTTGGACAG
>JALOMA010000186.1 GCA_025455735.1 Candidatus Kapaibacterium sp. | reverse complement strand
CTCTGCTGCACACACTATTGAACATCTCGATCTCGCTTTATCAGCGTTCGGCAAGGTTGGCCGCGAATTGGGAGTGATTTCATGATTGTTGCAATCTGCGGGGCTGGTACTATGGGCCGTGGCATAGCCATTGCATCCCTTATGAAGGGCCATAGCGTCATTATTTATGATCTCAATCCAGCGTCCATCGTTTCGGCTATCGAGTTTGTCCTAAAACAATTGGACACAGCAGTCAGCAAGGGAAAACTTGAGCCTACCCTACGCGCTAACGTCGATCTTCGTTCTGCGAATACTCTGGACGACCTTGCCGATGCCGAACTCATCGTCGAGGCGATTGCTGAACGCCTCGACTTGAAGCGAGAATTGTTCAGTGCGCTTGAACGTGTGGTTTCCTCATCGTGCATTCTAGCGTCGAATACGTCATCAATAGCGATAACTGCTCTTGCAGCGGGCCTAGAGTACCCAGAGCGTTTCGTAGGTCTACACTTCTTCAATCCAGCGCACATCATGAAACTGGTGGAAGTGATTCGCGGAAAGAAGACGTCACCAAGCGTCGTTGATACCGCAGTTGCATTTGCCCTAAGTTTAGGCAAGACTCCCGTTGTTGCAGCAGACGTACCAGGATTCATCGTGAACCGAGTTGCACGCAACTATTACAATGAGCCACAACGTATCGTCATGGAAACCGCTGCTTCAATTCCACAAGTGGATACCCTCATGAAAAGCCTCGGTTTCAAGATGGGACCATTTGAGCTGATGGATCTGATCGGAGTGGACGTAAATCTCGACGTAACGACCTCTCAGTGGCAGCAATTCTACCAAGAGCCCCGTTTTACGCCTTCCCTTCTCCAGCGCCAGTTCGTGGAGGCTGGACTACATGGAAAGAAGTCCGGCAGTGGTTTTTATGAGTACAACGACAAGCTGTGATCCTGTCAAAGTACATCGCGAGACGATTCATGTCGGGCGTGAGACGCGATGGATTCTCACGGTTTACCACAGTCGTTTCGATCACCAGCGTTGCGCTAGGATGCCTTGCTCTCATTGTTGCGATGAGCGTTTTGGGTGGCTATGACGATGTCATCGTACAAACAGCCCAGCGTTTCGGCGCCCCCTTGGAGCTTCGACCACTGTCGGCACGCTACGTGGGCAATGTTGCCGAAATTCAGCAGTTCCTGCAAAGCGTTCCTGGCGTACGAAGCACCGAGGTGCTTTTAGAACGCGAAGCCCTTGCGAGAACGCATGAAGGTGTTGACGGCGCTCTTATTAGCAATATCAGCGAAAGCAATCGGGATATCCTTCAGCGGCTTCTTGTGACTGGAAGACTCCCGCAGCCTACATCTTCGACCCTGTATCGTGTGGCTATCGGCGAACAGCTGGCTCGCCGTTTGGCTGTGGGAGTTGGCGATACGGTGGTCCTGTATACGGCCGAGTCGTCAGATGGCTCAACACCACCTCTTCTCTCACAAGCCGTTATCACGGGTGTCTTGCGATCGGGGATGGAACGGTTCGATGCGACGATTGTCCTGATGCCTCACCAAGATGCCGTACGGTGCCTCGCAGTACCTCCAGACGCCGCAAATGGCATTGGCATTCGTCTTGTAGACAACGTTGTTGAAGAAGATGTTCAACAGGCGCTTGCCCGTCGGCTACCACAAGGCTTCTATTTACAGACGACAAGGCAGCGATTTGCCTCGATGGATGCTTGGATTGACCTACAACGCGAGCCTATTCCGATCGTTCTTGGACTCATCTCAATAGTGGCAACGTTCACTGTCATTGCAGCCTTGCTGATGGCTGCCGTTGAAAAAACGCGTGATGTTGCCATTCTTCGAACACTGGGATTGCGTACATCGACGTTGGCAGGAGTTTTTCTTTGGCAATCACTTCGCCTAAGTCTAACGGGCATTGCCATCGGAAGCACTGTTGCTTTCCTCCTTTGTGTTGCACAGGACCAATGGTCTCTCATTCGACTTGACGGGGCCATCTATTACGTCAGTGTTTTACCGGTACGAATCTCAGCACTTCCGTACGCCATCGTAACAACGACAACGATGCTGTTTTCCACAGTGGCCTCCATGGCCCCTTTACTCATGACGTCTCGGCTTAAAATTGTTGAAGTGCTGCGCTTCAGCTAATGTCATGCCTGTTGTTTGCGGAAAACAAACGCGTCAACACTCCATTTTCCTGGCCCTACAAAGCAGAAAAATATTGCCAACATGAGGAACAAGAATGGTTTTTCCTGCTGCATGAATCCATCATTGCCTTGCCATACATACGTAATGATGGAAAACAAAACGACGTTGAAAAGAGCAACAGGCCTTGTGAACAAACCTACAATCAGAAGTACTCCACCAGCGAATTCAATGTAGGTGGCCATGAGCGCCTGCAAATGCGGCAATGGCCAGCCTCGGCGCTCAATTGCTCCGATCATTTGCCCCAATCCACCAAATAGTTTCAAGGAGCCATGATACACCAGAAGCGCTCCGAGACAAACACGCAATGCGGTCAGTGCTATGTCTATACCAATGGGTCTGGTAAAGATGTCGATAAGTGTGTTTCGTTGAATAGCCATAATGAATCCTTAGTCACCTATTCGTTGATAGTGATGGGAGGCCCTTGAATGTCCGTTCATACTCGGGCCACGTAATGGAACTGGATTGCCCATCAATAAAAAATGCGACGACTGGCGCCATCTTCCGAGCATCCATATAGCCGGGAAGAACTTGAATCAAGGACATATCTTGCTTCAAGAAGACCGTGGACGGATACGACATTCTTTCAGAAAGCAGGGACAAGGCCAATTCATGGGCCTTTCGTTCCGGAATATACCGAAACACTTTACCAGCGAACGATACGCTATCGCGCTGTTCTGCGTTGAACTTTACGGGCCAATAGTTATCGTTGATATACCTTGCTACATCGGAATCAGCATAGGTGGTTTTGTCCATTTTCTTACACCAGCCACACCAGTCCGTGTATACATCTATCAAAAAAAGACGAGGCTCCGTTTCGTTCCTTCGCACGGCTTCCTCAAAGCTCAACCACCGAACCGTTGGTGATGGCTGCACTGGGGTTACGATGAAATAGGCTGCAACGACCGCAGATGCAGCAATAAGAATGCATGCCAGGAAGATGATCCGTTTCATGATTGTTATTCACCCTGAAACATTGCTGGCAGGGTTGATTCATGTGCCACTCGAAGCGATTCGACGGCAACATCCAGGATGTCATTTACGACGAGTCGTTCTCCGCCAGTAACTCCCAAATTCTTACATGGAACGTTATGAGCGGTCGCCAATCGACATACGTCATCAACGTGCGCAGCTGGAACCGATAGGAGTATGCGGCTTTGTGTTTCCCCAAAGAGATATCCGGCGCGATGCGGTACGTCCAAGGAAATGGTGGCACCGATGCCACGTGCAAACGTCATCTCTGAGAGGGCAACCAGAAGACCACCTTCGGCACAGTCATGGGCGCTGGAGACATGTCCAGCTCGTATTGCGCCAATGACCACACGTTGGAGTGCGCGTTCATCATCCAAATTCAACTCCGGTGCATCGCCAATAACCTTGCCACGATGGATCTTGAGGAATTCACTTCCACCAAGCTCTTCGCGTTGGTGGCCTAGCAGAAGAACCTGATGCCCTTCCTCAACGAAGGATGCACCCACGGTGGCATTGATGTCGTCGATCAATCCCAACATGCCAATGGTTGGCGTTGGAAAGACTGCATGTTGTTGTGATTCATTGTGAAAACTAACATTCCCTCCGGTAACGGGAGTTTCGAACGCCCGACATGCGTCACCCATGCCCCTCAGTGCTTCTGCGAATTGCCAATACACTTCAGGATCATAAGGATTGCCGAAGTTTAAGCAATTCGTAATCGCAACAGGAATCGCTCCAACACACGCAACATTACGAGCGGCTTCCGCCACAGCGATCATGCCACCGCGATATGGGTTCAGATACACGTAACGAGAGTTGCAGTCCGTTGTGACTGCTATCGCCTTTCCGGGTAGTTCCTTTATGCGCAGGACTGCGGCATCGCCACCCGAACGTTGAACGGTATTCGTACCGACTTGTGAATCGTACTGCTCATAGATCCATCGCTTGCTGGCAATCGTTGGCGAAGCGAGTAACGCCTTGAGGCTGCTTGTTACATCGTCTGCATACATGGTGGGACCAGGATCCACATGTACCCGTGTAACCGTCAAGTATTCGGGCTCACGACGTTCACGTTCGTATACCGGTGCTCCACCACCCAACACAAGACTCTCCGCTGGTAGCTGTGCAACCACATCGCCAAAACGACGAACCGTAATGAGTCCGTCGTCCGTAACCTCGCCAATCCGCGTAAACGGAACGTCCCACTTGGCGCATATGCGCGCGGCTTCGTCTTCCCTACCAACTTTGACAACCGCCAGCATGCGCTCTTGCGATTCGCTAAGCATGATCTCGTACGCAGACATATCAGCCTCGCGCAGTGGCACTGCATCAAGGTCTATCGACATTCCAACATTGCCCTTGGCACTCATTTCGGAAGTGGAGCATGATATCCCCGCCGCACCCATGTCTTGGATACCAACGATGACGCCTGCCTCGATCAGTTCGAGGGTTGCTTCCAATAGAAGCTTCTCCGCAAAGGGATCGCCCACCTGTACCGTTGGCCGCATCGATTCGGTCTGTTCATCAAATTCGCGCGACGCCAAGAGCGACGCACCATGGATACCATCACGTCCGGTGGAGCTCCCCATGATGAACACCGGATTTCCAATACCTTCAGCCTTTGCCGATGCCATTGTATCTGATCGAACAACGCCCACTGCCATCGCATTCACAAGAGGATTGTCGGTGTAGCATCGATCAAAATACACTTCTCCGGCAACGGTGGGAACGCCAAAACAATTACCGTAATGCCCAACCCCATGAACAACACCTTTAATCAGGTACCGTGTTCGCGGCGTGTCGGGATCACCAAAACGCAGGGAGTTGAGTGCTGCAATTGGCCG
>JALOMA010000028.1 GCA_025455735.1 Candidatus Kapaibacterium sp. | reverse complement strand
AATTTGATATTAATTCCAGCACGTTGTAGACAAAAACATTTCCAGATTTTGTGTAGTTTAAACACATTCGAGACGTACATAGGCCTACGGAGTAATAATTTTTACTTTATGACTCAACAATATGCACCAAAATCTTAGACAAGCAATTCTGACGTTCAATTACGATGTAGCCTAATTGTGGCCTACATTCGAAATTGGCCCTATAAATAAATAGGCCATTTTTCTTTCGATAACTAGCTAACAGTGAATTAGTCCTAGAAATAGGTGCACCTAAGATGCAACTTAAGAAATCCTTGTCTCGCGTCCCTTACAAACTACTATTGCACTGGTCAACAACCATCAATATTGACTACGCAAAAAGTAGTGAATACATTGTAAAATGCACCAACAAACAGAGTCCACACTTTGCTCAATTCAGCGCGAATGAGAGAAACACCTTCACACGGATTATGCATTCAGCTGCAGCTTTTCCTACTGCTCTATCGGTGCGTATATATTTGATTTGTAATCCTAAACACAAGGTCAATTCACCTGTAACTCAACGCCTGGTAAACCACGTAATTAATCAAGATAACCTGTCTTTGAACCAGGTAGCTGAGGAAGGATCAGTGAAATCAACAGTCATTGAGTATTCCCCTTGCCACCATCTGGTCACCGCTGGTCTCTGTTGAGACCTCGTCGGTGCCGTGTCTCCGACGTACGCCCTACTAGAGAGAAAATCTGACAACGAACTTGAGTCGACATTGACGAACGGATGTACCCAGAGCGTCGTACGCATACCACGTGATCGTAATACCTCTACCATATTCCGCGGATCGGGGAATTTTACAGGATCGAACTTGACCGAGTTTAAAATTTTGTCAGGTATGTCGTCATGATTTGTATCAGCTCGACATTCACAATTTGTTCGTCGTCACCAGCGTTTCGTTATGTCTGTCGCGATGCGCAATACGTCAACGATCGACGATGCTCGCGATGCTGTCCAGGAGGTGTTCGTTCGGGCCTTGAAGAACCTTGACGGTTTCAAAGGTGATGCCCAACTGTCCACATGGTTGTATCGCATCACGATGAACGTCTGCATATCGATGCGTCGTAAAAAGCGATTGATGTCCTTCTTCGCCTTCGGCGAAGCCGAGGGAGAGCGCGATATACATGATGATAGACAAGCATTGCCGGACCAGCAAGCCGCATCAGCTGAATTCCAACGCTATCTGGATGGAGTGTTGGCATCACTTCCACCGAAACAGCGCGAGACTTTCTGCCTACGGTACTTTGATGAACTTTCCTATGAAGAGATCAGCGTGATGATCGGCACGAGTGTTGGAGCCCTCAAGGCGAACTATCACTGGGCAGTAAAGAAGATTGCCGATCATCTTCGATCCAGTGAATACTATGAACAGTGGATGGAGGCAAACAATGATCGATCATGATGATCTCGATGATCTGCTGGACGCCTTTTTGCGGAACGACTTGGATGCGGCGAAACGAGCGTATGTTGAGAAGCTGATAGCAAGTGATGCCGCCGTTCGGGAATACATCCATGCCCATACAATGGTGAATACGGTATTGCCTCGATATCGCCATACAGATGCTACCGACTTGGCGAACCGTGGCATGGTAGCGCGTGTAGAGCGTGCTACGACGCGGCACCGCAGGCGAACTGTCTTTTGGTTCGCGGGAACATGCTCCTTGGCTGCAGCATCGGTTGTTGTTCTCGTCTTTGGGATTCATCAAAACGATACACATCATACCGTATCGGTGCTTCCTGCCTCTCACTCCATCGTTTCGTCTTCCAAGGAAGTACTGTTACCCAACGTGGTTGCCAATCGTGATACCTCGGCCCCTTTCAAGAAGGACAGGAGAACATTCTCACGCCTTGCGGATCAACCACTTGGAACTACGGATATCGCCGAGGCTCTCGAGGACTTGCCCTATGACGCAACGGTGGAACATCTTGCGGGTACGGCCTACGGTGACAATGCGTATTGGCTGACCGAATCTGATATGAACATGTTGTTGGAGAATGACGATGAATCGTAGTCTCGTTGTATTGATACTGCTTGTCGGTCTTGCCTGCACTGCAGTGGACGCACAAGAACGCCGTCGTAGGCAAGCCATGCCTGATGCCGACACTGACCAGACGGAACACCTGGAAGAAAAACGGGAAGCCATGCGCGACCGCATCGAAGGGCTTCGAAAGGTCAAAATCATGGATCTCCTTCTCCTGGAAGGCGAACAAGTGGAACGGTTCTTTGCCGTCTACAATCCTCTGCAACGGTCAGTTTATGAAGCTAAGGACGCGGTTGATGCGGCCGTACGGGACTTGGTGGCAGCTGATCGTTCCAATGCCGATGATGCAGCACTTACAGCGAAAGCAGCAGTCGTGAGTGAAAAACAAAAGGCCCTAATCGCAGCAGTTGAAGCCCGCGAACGAGGGATCAAGCCAGTTCTGAACGCACGCCAATACGCCCGATATATTGGCTTCGAAGCGGGATTTATGGACGAGCTGCAGCGCATGATTTTGCGCAGGCTCAAACGATGATCAGCCCAGCGATGCAGGCCGCCAATAAGGAAGCCAACGCCCCTATACACATAGCCTTGAAGCCAAGGCGGGCCACATCCGCACGATGCTCAGGAACAAGAATGGAGAATCCGCCGATCTGAATACCTATGCTGGCAACATTCGCAAAACCACAGAGCGCAATCGTTGAAATTGTAATCGTCCGCTCCGACAGCCCACCAGACTTCATCGCAGCAGCAAGATCGGAATAGGCGATGAATTCGGTTGCGCTGAGCTTCGTTCCCAGGAGACTGGCAACAAGCGCAACATCCTGATGCGGCACGCCAGTGAGCCAGGCAAAGGGCGTAAATAGGAACGCCAATAGTTCACGCAAGGAAGAGGGGAACCAAGAGATTCCAACGGAAGCCAGCGACGATGACGTCCATGCGAAACCAGCATCCGTCATGGCCATTACCGACACAAATGCCAGCAACACGACCAATACATTGACGGACAGAGAAAAGCCGTCCTTGGCTCCAATGCCTATCGCATCGACAATATTCCGACTGTGAACTTCCGGGCGTATATCATTGACGTTCACCGTAGGCTCCATCTGCGGCATGGCAATTTTTGCAAGGACAAGTCCTCCAGGTGCCGCCAGCAGACTGGCAATCATGAGAGTGGATGCCGGTATGCCCATTGCGATATACACTCCCATAGTGCTGCCAGCAATCGTGGCGAATCCGCCTACCATGATCGCAAATACTTCGCTCAACGATGCATGAGGCAGGTAATGCCGCACCAACAGAGGAGCTTCCGTTTGCCCTAAGAACACATTTGCAGCCGCAGAAAGAGACTCCAACGGACTCGTGCGTAGCGAACGTTGCAGAACCGACGCCATGGCCCGAACGACGCGCTGCATGATGCCCCAATGATAGAGCACAGCAATAAGCGACGAGAAGAAAACAATGATTGGTACCACCGTTAGGGCAAACTGAAAGCCAAACGCTGAAGCGTGCTCATCTTGAGAGAGTTTGCCGAACAAAAAGGTTGCTCCGGATTCGGAGAATCGCAGCAACTGTGTAACACCATCTCCAAGTGCAGAGAACGTATCAACAGCTGCTGGTACACGGAAGAGTATTGCGGCCATGGCCAACTGCATAGCGAGGCCGATTACAACAAGCCGAACGGATACTCGGCGCCGGTTCGTGGACCAAAGCCACGCGAGGGCAAGGATGACGATAATTCCCAGGGCACTACGTAGATGGTCCATAGCTTAGATCGCATACCGAACATTATGATCGCCAAAGGTCTGCGTCAGATAACTCGTCATTTCATCCGATACGGCAACCTTTACACCACTTACGTACGTCACCTGACCCTGCGTTTTGGGAACAACAAAGGTCATGGACTGCATGGCATCTGCTGTTCCACATCGAGATCGCAATTCAGCAAGGGCATCGTCCTCTACCAAGTCTGGCTGGAGTCTCACAACATACCCTTTGACAAGCTTCTTGGTGGCTGCCTCGAGGGTGCTTACATCATCAATGTAGATCTTGACATTCTCACCTTGAATTTCGCATTTCCCGCTAAAAACCAGCACCGCGTCGGGCAGCAGGATATCAACATATTGCTTGTATTTGTCACTCCAAAACACACACTCACAGGCACCGAAATACTGTTCCACCTTGACAAATGCGATGGTATTTTCTCGTTTGTCCAGTCTTGTTCGAATGTCACTTACGATGCCACAGAGGCGAACGTTTTCGCCACTGGTAATGGCTTCCAGTTTGTTGAGCATGAGTGAAGAGAGACTTCGAACTGCCAATGCGTGCTCCTGCAACGGATGGCCCGATACGTAGAAGCTCAGGTATTCACGTTCACGTTTCAGGCGTTCGCGTTCGGACCACTCAGCCACTGGCGGCAGACCAGGCTCTGTTGGTTTGATTGCTTCACCACCAAACAGACTGTCCATGGATACCGTACCAGCGCCTTGAACATTCTTTGCATAATCCATTGCCGTGTCAATCGCTGCAAAAAGCTGGGAGCGATGTCCATGCCGTAGCGTGTCAAAGGCTCCGCTGCAAACGAGAGCTTCCAGGACGCGCCTGTTCAGCTGCCGTGCGTCAACGCGGCTGGCAACATCAAAAAAGGAAATGAATGGGGCATGCTCTCGCGCCCTCATGATTGCCTCCACCACGCCCACTCCAACATTCTTAATACCGGCCATCCCGAAATAGATTTGACCTCGCTCCGCGATGAATGCGGCCATGGACCGATTTACGTCCGGTGGCAACACAGTGATTCCAAACCGTTTGGCCTCGTCAATAAGCGCTACGATTTTTGCTTGGTCGTTCAGTTCAGCCGTCATGTTGGCAGCTAGAAACTCTGCTGGATAGTTCGCCTTTAGGTAGCCTGTCTGATAGGCAACATAGGCATACGCTGCAGCATGGGACTTGTTGAAACCATACTGTGCGAACTTCTGGATAAGGGCAAATATTTCACGCCCTAACTTGGGGTCGATATTTGATGTAGCCTTGGCACCTTCCACAAAGAGCGCCTCCTGCTCGGCCATCAGTTTTTCATCCTTTTTGCCCATAGCCCTACGCATAAGGTCTGCTTGGGCAAGAGTAAAGCCAGCCAGAACCTGAACAAGTTGCATAACCTGTTCTTGATAGACAATGATGCCGTAGGTCTTCTCCAGGATGCCCTGCATGCTGGAATGAAGGTATTCGATCTGTTTCCTCCCATGCTTGCGATCGATGAAGTCCGGAATGTTGTCCATCGGGCCAGGCCGATAGAGCGCATTCATGGCGATAAGGTCTTCGATTACGGTTGGCTTCAGCTGTCGTAAGGCATTCTGCATCGGCTCCGATTCGAACTGGAAGACGGCAAGCGTCTGGCCTCGACCGATCATCTCGAAGGTCTTCGAATCGTCCAACGGAATTGCGTCAATGTCAATTTCCACGCCGTGGTTACGCTTAACCAGTTCGAGCGTGTTTTCGATAATGGAAAGTGTCCTCAGTCCCAGGAAGTCCATCTTCAGAAGTCCAGCTTCCTCGAGGTCCTTCATGTTGTATTGGGTAGCCGACTCCGTTTGAGGAGTCTTATAGACGGGTACGAAGTCCGATATCGGCCCAGGAGCAATAACCACACCGGCTGCGTGGAGCGAGGAGTTTCGCGCAAATCCTTCGAGCACCATCGAATATTCGATGAGCTGTTTGAGGCGAGGATCACTGGTCTCTTTCAACCAGCGAAGATCCGGCAGCTCCAAGGCATCCTTGATTTTGGTGACCTTACCCATGATCACCGGTATCTTGTCGGTTATGCTGTTGATAAGGGACAGTTCGATACCCAACACTCTTCCCACATCCTTCAGTACTGCCCGTGAGGACAGCGTTCCAAAGGTGATGATCTGGGCAACGGCTTCCGCACCATACTTTTCCTTGACGTAGTCGATGACTAACTCACGTTTGTCATCGGCAAAGTCCACGTCAATATCAGGCATGGACACACGGTCTGGGTTCAGGAAGCGTTCGAAGAGGAGGTCATATTTAATGGGATCAATATTGGTTATCCCGAGGGCGAATGCCACAAGCGATCCTGCCGCCGATCCGCGACCTGGTCCAACACGAATGCCTCGATCACGTGCAGCAGCGATGAAGTCTTGCACGATAAGGAAATACCCCGCATAACCCATCTTGCGAATCACGCCTAGCTCGAAGGACGCTCGGTCGAGAATGTCAGCCGTCATCACGGTATATCTCTTGCTAAGCCCTTCCATCGTCAGCTCTTCGAGATAATCGTCGAGGGTTGCTGCCCCAGATGTTGGAGGGATAGGGAAGTTCGGCAACTGCAAGTCTGTGGGAATGGTCAGGTTGACCTTTTCAGCAATCTCCAGACTTGTCTCGACAGCATTACCGTAGTCCTTGAACTCATCAGCCATGGCCTGCTGGGTTTTAAGGTAGAACTTCTCCACCTTGTAGCGTAGGTCACGTGTAACATCGAAGTGTTCATTGCGGGCCGACGAGGTGTCCTTGTTGATGCTTAGTAGGACGTTATGCGGTACGGCATGCGTTTTGTCCACATAGTGGACGTCGTTGGTCACAACAAGCTTTATGCCCAGTTCTTTGGCCATCTTGGGAGCAAACTCCAAGACGTGACGATCTTCCGGCAAACCATGGTCCTGAAGCTCGATGTAGAAGTCATCACCGTAGATCTCCTTCAACAGCCGTGCGTTCTTCCAGGCGGTTTCCGTATCTCCAGCCAGCATCGGCGCATTGATAGGGCCTGCCAGGCAAGCAGACGTGGCAATGAGACCTTCTGAATGCTGGCGTAGAAGGTCAAAGTCCACACGTGGCTTATAGTAGTATCCATGCGTATGTGCAATGGACGTCAGCTTGATGAGGTTTCGATACCCCTCTTGGTTCTTTGCCAACAGCACCAGATGGTAGTAGTTGCGTTTTTTGCCGGATTGCTCCGTCACACGCTCTCGGTCGGTATGGCGCTGCACGGCCACATATACTTCACAACCGATAATCGGCTTGATGCCCTCTTTTTTTGCCTTCTTGTAGAACTCAAAGCAGCCGAACATCACGCCGTGGTCGGTAATTGCCAGTGCCTTCTGACCATCTGCTTTGGCAGCTTTGATGAGCTGTTCAGGCGTGCACGCTGCATCAAGCAACGAATAGTGGGTATGATTGTGCAGGTGTACGAATTCAGCCATAGTGTTGCCTTCCTTGGTCGCAAATTAGTCTGCATAGGAAAGGCATCACTTCCTGTTTTTATCCACAGGAGATGGGTGTTAGGACCCTGAACCTAGACGTTTGAATTGCTCGGCCAGCTTTGCCTCGATCGTACCTTGCGCAGCCGCACCAAAGAGCGTGAGTTCTATATCCACATGAACCTTTCCATGTTCCAGCACGATGGTTCCGCTGCCAAGTTTTCCCGAAGCATGGAGCGTGGCCCCTTCCCATCGATGCGCGTCCAGGAGGAGTGAAAGCTCTGGACGTGTAAGCACACGACTGTCAATAAACGTGCGCATTTCTACGACGCTCTTACCCGTTTCGAAGGTCTGTTTGATGCGAGCCATGGTATCTTTCTCTTCCAATCAATGATGGTAAGGGGCCATGGGACGATGCAGCGTCTACTTCAGTGCTTCGCGAACTCGCGCAGAAACAACGTCCATGATCCATACCACAATGGCAATGATGATAACGATCATACCAACTTCATTCCAGCGAGCCAATCCTTGATACTGGATAAGCATGTTGCCAATACCACCACCGCCTACAAGACCGATGATCGTTGCCATACGAACGTTGATATCCCATCGGTAGATGGTAAAGCTGAGGAACGGAATCACACATTGCGGAACCACCGAGAACCAGATTACCTGTGACCGGCGCGCTCCCGTTGCTGCAATGGCTTCCATGGGCCCATGGTCCACATCCTCGATCTGCTCGGCATATTGTTTCGTCAGCGATGCAATGGTATGTACTACAAGGGCAAGCATTCCAGCGAAGGGGCCGATGCCCACCCACACGCTGAAAACAATTGCCCAAATGAGGGGCTCAATACTGCGAGAGAAATTCGTTAGAAAACGCAGGAACACATAGATGGCCCGGCGGTGCGGAGCATCGTTCATCAGATTACGGGCACAGAAGAACGAGATGGCAAAGCTGAAAGGAACGGCAATAAACGTGGCCATGAATGCCAGATAGATTGTTTCTACCATGGCTCGCAGTGCCTCGCCTATGATGTCAAACTCTGGCGACAACAAGGCTGAAAAAATCCGGCCAGCACCCTGCAACCCCTGGGCAGAGAAGAGAGCGGATGGATCAATGCGGGCATAGACCCAGCCAGCAACCACAGTAAGTGCAAACACAAACCAACCAATGTTGGCCGTTACCACCGCTTGCCAACCAGACCGTTGTGGCCTCTCAAGGAGGGAACGTCCGATTCCAGCTCCAAAGAGACCCAACAAAACGCATCCTGCGGTTCCAAGTGCCATGGCAATGCATTCCTCAACGGATAGCGGCCCTGTACCCTCGGCTCCATAAAGCACGGATGGCACAACAACACGGACGAGGATCAGGCCGGCATAAGCGCCAGCAAGCGCATCGATGGCTACGCCGCCGATGGCACTAAAAAGACGCTGACGAGGAGTACTCATCGGATTTCTACCTCCACGGCTTCATCTCCGTAAATCGCTCTAAACCACTCCTCGGTTATCTCCTCAGGCATGCCTTCGAACACCTTGGCACCACCTTTCAAGGCAACTACACGGCTGGCGTACTGGCGTACCAAGGAGAGGAAGTGAAGATTGCAGATGACGGTGGTACCGTATTCTTTGTTCAAAACTTCCAGATAGCGCATGACGGAATGGGATGTTGCCGGATCCAACGACGCAACAGGCTCGTCGGCCAACAAGATCTTGGGACGCTGCATCAAGGCGCGGGCAATGGCGACACGCTGTTGCTGTCCACCACTCAAGGCGTCGGCCCTGTGGTGGCATCGGTCGGCGATTCCTACCACCTCCAAGCATCGCATGGCTTCGTCCACCTGTTCTTTCGAAAAGCGACCCGCCATGGATTGCCACGCTGGCATCTCGCCCAAAGCGCCGTAAAGAACGTTATGGAGAACAGAATGACGCTTGATGAGATTGAATTGCTGGAAAATCATGCCGATACTGCGCCGATGGTGGCGCAAGGCCTCACCGGCGACGTGCGTGACATCCTGACCGCCAACCATGACCTGGCCATCTGTGGGCTCCAGTAACCGATTGATTGTGCGCATCAATGTCGATTTACCCGAACCACTCAGGCCAATCACGACAAGAAACTCGCCGGCCTGAACGTCAAAGCTGACGTCCTTGAGGGCTCGATAGCCGTTTGGATAGGTTAGACTGAGATTGCGAACCGAGACGAGGGTATCCATGGATGCGAAGATACGGACTGATCGGCGGCTCCTACTTCCTACTGATTTCCATGAATACGACTACGAGCACCGCAATACTGATAACAGCTGAGGCCACGACCGTGGCTGGAGAGTTGACCGCGGCATAGGTGAAATCAACACTGTCCGGCACGGTCACGCTCATGGATGTTGGAACTTCCAGTACCGTCGGTACTGCCTGTATCGCCACCAGAAGCGCGAGTCCTGCACCGATAAGGGCCAAAGGTAGGATCCAACGCGCCAGTCGCGACAACCCAGGTGATAGAACTGGGAGCGTTCGAACGACTGTCATGACGCGGTCAACAAAACCCGCCGATGGTCCCTCGCGAAGGGCAGCCGCCTTGAGGGCAGTCGCTAGACGTTCCTCTCGTTCCGCTGTATGAACATCTTCACGTTGCGTCATGCCTCGTTCCTTTCTACGTCCAAGCGTTCATGGAGAGCGACCCTAAGGAGGTTTCGCCCGCGCGACAACCGTGCCTTAATTGTACCATGTGCAAGATGGGTAATGGCATGAATGTCGTCGATGCTGCAATCCTGAATATAGAACATCCCCAGGATCGTTCGATAGTGTACGGGCAAACCATCCAGGGCCTCCAACACCATCGGTATCAAGTCGCCATGTCCGTCATCTGACACATCTTCACCAACATCGAATTGTTCATCCATGCCATCCAGCAGCGGACGCCTTCGCTTCACATCCAGCATGTTCAGGCACGTCGTGTACACGATCCGGTAGAACCACGTTGCCACGGCCGAAGACCCCCGAAACGTTGGCAGCGCTCGATAACACCTCACGAAGGCCTCCTGAAGAGCATCTTCGGCATCTTCCGTTGTAGCCATCATCCGCCGGGCGAGTGAATACCCTTGGCCATGCAAGAGCTCCACCACCGTACGAAATGCATCGCGGTCTCCATTGCGAACACGTTCAATGGCGTTGAGTAACTCGGTGTCGGTGGTTGTCATTGACCATTGGACAGCAGAACGATTCAAAGGTTGCGTGCAACCTTCTGGCAAAGGTCCTGTCCAACCTCCAGTAGTTTCATTCACCGTTCGTGCCGAAAGCCATGATACGCAACCTGATTGTTCTTTTTGTGACGTTCATCGCCGCATTGCTGCCACTGTCTGCCGACCCGCACAACCACCTTGCAGTAGCGTCCGATAGTCTTGTGGATACGTCCCGTCAAACGTCCGAAGAAGCGTACTATCGTTTCCGTCTGGACTCCATGGAGATGGCCCGATTGGAGCGCATGGATTCGGTGACAACTCCCAAAGATATCATTCCGTTCATGGCCTTGTTGATTCCCATCATGGCCATCATCCTGGGAAGCATCATCGGTATGCGCGCTCTCGAGGCCCGCCGTGCTGAACGTCTTGCCATGATCGAAAGGGGCGTCGATGCATCGATGTTTACCCCACCTGCCGAAGAACTCCGCAAGTATCGGGCTCTTCGTCAAGGAATGACGTGGGGAGGTCTTGGCGCTGGACTTCTTGCTGGCACCTTGTTTTCCAACAACATACCACTCAACCGTCCCGATTCCGAAGAACTGATCATGTTGGGAGCAGCATTGCTGGGAGCCGGACTTGGACTTCTTGCATATTACATTCTGGTTCGGCGATTGGAGCGTAAGGATTCCTGATGGTGCTCGCCAATGGCGTCAAGCGTCGTAGTTTGCTTGATGCTTCTTCTCTTCGATATCGACGCTACACTTGTTCGCGTTGGCTACGCCATTGGACGCACGGCTTTTGCCGATTCCTTCATTCGATGCTTTGGTGTCGATCCGTCATCCGTTCTTGAAGGCTTTTCTTTTGCCGGCCGTACCGACCGAAGCATCGTCCGCGATGTTGCTGTTGCCAGCGGTTTGGATCCCTCGATAGCCGATCATGGGTTCGATGATTATCGCCGGGATCTGGAACGCACCATGATGCCTCTCATCACACCAGAGGTAACAACGGTACTCCCTGGCGTAGCAGAATTGCTGACCCAATTGAACCAGCAACCGTGGCACCGAGCCTTGGTAACAGGCAATATCGAGGCAATAGCCTATCATAAACTTTTGGCAGGGGGCCTGGCCAACACCTTTCGGGTTGGTGCGTTCGGCTGCGAATTCGCCGACCGGGCCCTGCTGCCACCGCTTGCCATCGCCAGGGCAAATGATGCGTTCGGTACCAGCTACAGCGCGTTGAACGCGCTCGTTATCGGCGATGCCCCTGCGGACATTGCCTGCGCTCATGCAAACGGTATTCCATGCCTGGCAGTGGCCACGGGAGAGTTTACAGTCGACGAGCTCTCGCACGCCGATGCAGTGTTGCCATCATTTGCCGATGTACACGCAGCTATGCAGACCATTGCACGGTTTGCTGCGCCACCTGACCGTATCTTTGTTCCTTCATGATACCTCAGATCATTACCATCGACGGGCCAGCTGGTGCCGGAAAGTCAACAACGGCGCGACGCGTAGCCGAGGCATTGGGATTCGTGTATATCGATACCGGTGCCATGTATCGAGCCGTAACGCTCGCAGTGCTTCGCCAAGGAATTGAGTTAACCGACGCGGCAGTAACCCGACTGGTTCAGACACTCAACGTCGAACTGCACCACGGTCCCGATGGTCAGCACACGTTCCTCAATGGCGAGGATGTGTCGCTCCACATTCGCTCTGCAGCCGTCACGAACGCCGTCAGCGCTGTGTCCGCACTTCCTGGCGTTCGCCGGGCCCTCGTCGAGATTCAACGCCGTATTGGTCGTCAAGGCGGCGTGGTCATGGATGGCAGGGACATAGGCTCCGTGGTATTCCCGGAAGCAGACGTCAAGATTTATCTCGTTGCCGACGTTGACGAACGCGTACGGCGCCGGCTAGCTGAAGTGCAACTCCGCGGCGAACAGGTTAGTGAAGCAGTAATACGGCATCAAATTGTAGAACGGGATCGCTTGGACTCCAGCCGTGCCGATAGCCCCCTTGTGCGTCCACAAGGGGCAATAGACGTTGATACGACGTGCTTGACCATAGACGCACAGGTGCAGCGCATTCTCGACATCGTTGGAGAACACCGAACGGTGTGAGCCAAGGCCCCTTTCCAAGGAAGGGAATGAACGAAGTGCTACGTTGATTCGTTGTTGACATCCCAGAAAGAGATGAACACCATGGACGTTTCGATTGACAAACACAGTGGTTTTTGTTGGGGCGTTGTACGCACCGTGCGGATTGCGGAGGATCAGCTTGCCGAGCGATCCGAGCGAAACGTCTTCGTGCTTGGCCACATCATTCATAACCCGAGTGAGATTGAGAGGCTGGAAGGAAAAGGCCTTAAGACCATAACCGTCGATGACTTTCCGTCGATTGCACATAGCGGCGCGAAGGTCATCATCCGCGCCCATGGCGAGCCGCCAGAAACGTATCGCAAGGCCTGGCACTATGGCATCGAAATCGTCGATGCGACGTGCCCGGTCGTTACCAAACTTCAGGAGCGGGTTCGGAAGTTCTGGGATCAGGGGTTTCAGGTCGTCATCTTCGGCAAGAAGGACCACGCCGAAGTACTCGGCGTTCGCGGTGTGGTTCGCGACGAATGCGTCGTTATCAAGTCTGTTGAAGAAGCTCTCGCAAACGTTGACCTGACCCAAAAAACCGTACTCTTCTCGCAAACCACGATGGATCGACCAACCTTTCTTGCCGTACGCGACGCCCTGAAAGCGCGTATTGCAGAGCTTGTCGTGGACACCATGGAGGATATTGCAACCGAGTTTCATGCCAAGGATACCATCTGCGGACAAGTCTCGGGCCGAGAACAGCAGCTTGCTCACTACGCAGCGACGAACGATGTTGTAATCTTCGTTGCTGGCCGAGCGTCATCCAACGGAAAGGTGCTTTACAACGTTGCGAAAGCAGCAAATCCGCGCACATACTTCGTAGAATCCATCGCTGAAATCGATCCACAATGGTTCGACGGAGCAAGAACCGTAGGAATCAGCGGTGCAACCAGTACGCCGCAATGGGTTATGGAACAGGTTCAAGAACATATTCGAGGGCTTGTTCCACTGGAACAGTAGGGCCGCATGTTGCCAATGCTGCTGTACGATGTTCTGTTTTGTTGACGTGTACACTCCTCGGGTACCTAAATCGTCGTAGCTTTGTATGATCCTCTTGGGGATGTAACGGTCTCGACGGGGTGAGATGATCGCAAAGATGCGTGCCGAGCTACGCTGGTGGAGCTCGTTAATACAACTGGCGAACAAACAACTGGCGATAACTTTGGTTATCGCATGGCCGCCTAACTTAAGGCCCCATGCTATCGAACGAGCGATTGTCTAGCGTCCCTCGACTCGGTACCGACCCCTAGATAGACTGGCGTGAAGCTGCGGATCAGGGCATAGCGCGAGAAAACACTGAACCTGGCTGGTGAAGTCCTGTCGATCGGAACCTTCACCGGCGAGAAACCAAAGACCGAAGACGCACGTGGTATGCTTTGGTGATTCCACTTCGGACCCGGGTTCGACTCCCGGCATCTCCACCCAGAAACAAACAGCCCTTCACGATTTCGTGAAGGGCTGTTGTGGTTTTGGAATGCCTAAGCACGATTGCTATCGAACCTCTTCTCCATCAACAAGGACAAGGAGCTTCTGTACGGCCACGTCGGTTGTGATGGTATGGCTTGATGCCCCTGGCTGGACCATGGCATTGTGAACGAGGCGTCCAGCGGTATTGTACACCGCGACGGGTGTTGCACGGTGCACCGGAGCAGGGAAATGAAGGCGCAACTGGCCTTCGTCGCGAAAGAGCTTGATGCCTGGTGTGGTGGCTGGTGGGCGCACACTCGTTGCGATGTCGCCTGTCAAAAAGACATCCGCGCCTCCTCGGTTGCCGATGTAGATGTCCGGCCGCCCATCGCCGTTGATGTCCTCGGCCAGTATGGCAAGTCCGTCTACGGCTGGTAGCTGCGCAAGGGGATGCGTTGTAGACCGTGAAAAAACACCATTTCCGTCATTGATCAGCACCGTGAGTGGCGCCTTGTTGATGTTGACAACGACAATGTCCTGGTCACCATCTCCATCGAGATCAATTGGTGCCGCATCCAATGAGAACTGACGGAATATGGGCAGGGCAGTAGCCGTGACGTCTGTAAATCGCCCCTTGCCATCATTGACGTACAACCGATCCTGAGGATCGGCAGTTTGAATCCATCCAACGTTGCAGAAAAACAGGTCTATGTCGTTGTCACCATCGACGTCGAGCGGCACAACTTTCCGCGTCTCCGTGCGCACGTTTTGTGGCATGTTCGTGGCAGTCACGTCGATGAACGTCCCGCCATCGTTCCTCAGCAGTCGATTTCGGAACTCATTGCCATCCACAATGTCCTTGTCGCCATCACCATCCACATCCACTAGTTTGATGTCCTGACATAGTCCATTGATCATTGGCAGCCGTTGGACCGTTTCGTTGACTGGCCGTTGTTGGACCATAGAAAACACCCAGTTCTGCCCAGCATTGCCAAAGATGATTTCGGCCTTTCCATCACCGTTTACATCACCTGCTGCTACGCTATTGGCCTCTGAGTCCGGAAACTGGAAGGGGGCCGTGGTAAACCTTCCGGCACCGTCATTGAGATATACTTCGTGGACGGTGACGTCGAAGGGAGCCAATCTCAAGTCATCTTCGGAGGCGAACACCAGATCCAGATCGCCATCGCCGTCGAGGTCTGCCAGGGCTATATCCTCCGAATCGCGAATGGTAGACCGCATGTCATCGCTTGTGATATCCGTAAACGTCGTACCATCATTGCGCAACACAATGTTGTGCGCAAACTCCATGGCATAGATGAGATCTTTGTCGCCATCGCCATCAATGTCTGCCGCCACAACGTCCATGACGGCCCCAGACCGAACCGAAGCAGGAATGCGGCTTGAAACATCGGTAAACTGGAGGGAATCGCCGACTGGCAGGAGGAGTAGAGCAGCAAGGGTAATCATGGTGGGACACCGTGTTCGTGATTAAGGAAGCACAAACATGGTGTCTCTTCAAGGGATATCGTATGCCCAGCCTGCGGAACTATCAGGCAACACTTCGGACGGTTCCAGGAGTGGCACCAGTGGCAAGACGGAAACGCCGAACAAAGGAGCTCACGCTATCAAAGCCGCAACGATAGGCCACTTCACTGACCGTTAGGTCACCAGCTTCGAGCAGTGCCTTGGCTTGGGTAATCCGGCATCGCGTTAGCCATACGAAGGGCGATTCACCAAAGGCCTCACTGAACGTACGGATGAAGTGATACTCACTCATGGCACATTCCCGGCCAGCCTCGGCCATGGTGACGTGGCGATGAGCATTGGCTGCGAGATAGTCCCGGCCGATGGTAACACGGCGTAACAGCTCGTCGCGCGTGGGCGCTCGGCGCGCCTTGATTGCATCGGAGCGCCGTTGGCGCTCATGACTGGCAATGGCCGCATGCTCCGCAGCCTGAACAAAGAGGTGCTCTACAGTCGATGCGTCGGGAGCCGGCATGTGGAGCAAATCCCAAGCCGTGCTGGCAATGGCTGCCATGGTAGAATCCATCATCTGGACACTGTCGCCCCAAGGAACGGTTGCCTCACGAACATCGACAAGTGGCCGATCCAGAAGTGCCTCGTCCGTGGAGCGGGAGACACCAACAATGTCGCGGGCAAGGGAAGGCCGAAAGGCTATGCCATACATGGACACATTGTCGGAGACAAAGCGTGTTGCATAGGACTGGCCTTCGTTGATCACGAGGCATGACGTCGGATCGATCCGGTGGACAGTTGAACCCCCAAGGCGATAGTCCTGTAGTCCGTGGCGCGCAAAGCGAAGGCTAAAACGCGACACATGTTCCATCGTTTCAAGCGAGGCCCCATTCAACAGGAAGAGTCCGGACGAAAGTTCGGCCATATGATCGGGCATGTAGGTGCGGGCGTTGTAGAGATCACCCAAGGAGCGCGATGGCCAAAGGCAATAGGAACAGGTACAGACGGCGTGCATGGTAGGTCCCGGGATACAGTCGTGGCGTAGGACGCATGGCACGGAGAAAGGTTGCGTTAGACGCTTTCAGCAACAACGGTAGGGAAGTATGTGGGCAGGCCCATAACAAAGTCGCGGATGTCATCACGAACACGGCGGTATACGGCCAAGGCTTCGTCGCCATCCAAACCAGCTGCAAGGCGAGGTGGATCGTCGAAGCTATGGTGCATGGTAAGGCTCACGCCAGGATAGAAAGGACAGGACTCTCGGGCCGCGTCACAAACGGTAATGACGATGTCGAAGGCAACCTTCGGTAGTTCCGCCACTGTACGGGAGAGGTGATTGGAGATATCCACACCAGCTTCTGCCATGACGGCAACCGCAGATGGATTCAAACCGTGGGACTCTATGCCTGCCGAATAAGCAACGCATGCCTCGGATAGGAGATGCCGAGCCCAACCCTCGGCCATTTGACTACGGCACGAGTTACCGGTGCAGAGAAAGAGAATATTGACTTTGCGACCAATCGACGACACACGACCTCCGCTATTCGAGCTCTTTTATGATGCGGCGCAAAATTAGTGGCCTCGTCGCGTCGAGATACGCAGAGCGATGTAAAGATGTCGTTACATGACCGTGACGGCTACGATGGTCACATCGTCGTGAAAGTCTTCACCATTTCGAAATTCGTCCGTGGTATCGATGATATGGCTGACGATATCATTGGCAGTCGCGTTGGCGGAAAGGCGCAGTGTGTCGATGATGGCTTCCATTCCCAACGTCTCGCGCTGCTTATTGAACAACTCAGGCAAGCCATCCGTCATCAACAGCAGCACATCTCCGCTTTCAACACGACAGTGTTGTGCATCAATGGGAACATGCACGGGGCTGCCAAGGGGAAGTCCCTTTACGATCATTTGACGCACCGTTCCGTTTGAAGCGCTGTAGTGCAACACTGGTGGAATTCCGGCTGCGGTCCACCAAACGTCATGACCCTTGATGGTCAGCAGTCCGAGACACATGTACATGCCACGTAGTCGTAGGCGCTTGATGCCTGCGTCGGTTCGTTGGAGAATATCCACATGGGAACCGTCATGGGCATGCGTCTGAAAGTGGCTTTTCGCCGTTGCAACCATAACGCCGGCCTTAAGTCCATGGCCAGTAGCGTCACCGATGGCGATCGTGCAGTGGTCGTCGGCATGCTGATAGACGTCAAAGAAATCTCCGCCAACTT
>JALOMA010000027.1 GCA_025455735.1 Candidatus Kapaibacterium sp. | reverse complement strand
GTGGCCAGCCGTTGTGCCAGCATGGTTTTGCCGGATCCTGGAGGTCCTACCATGATCACGTTGTGTCCGCCAGCAGCCGCCACTTCCAACGCCCGTTTTACCATGGCCTGTCCGCGCACCTCGGCCATATCGTACGGGGCCTTACGCTGGGCATCGGCAAATAGCTCGTCTACGTCAACTTCACAGGGCGCTATTGCCAGCGTGCCCTGCATCACACCTACGGCTTCATCGAGGGACGTCACGGGTATCACTTCCAGTCCCTTCACCACGGCAGCTTCCCGCGCATTTGCAGCCGGCACGATCATACGGCGTACGCCGAGCTGCTTCATGGCCACGGCAATGGGTAGCACACCATGGGTAGGACGCACCTGACCATCGAGGGCCAGTTCGCCCAGCACGACGGTTTTTGCATCATCCTTGGCATAGACAACGCCAAGTGCCAGCAGGATGCCGATGGCTATCGGCAGGTCGAATGCCGACCCCTCCTTACGCACATCCGCTGGGGCTAGATTGACGACGATCTTCCGCGGCGGAATGTCGTACTGACAAGTGCGGATAGCAGCCTGGACGCGTTCGCGAGCCTCGCGAACCGAACTATCGGGCAATCCAACAATCTGAAATCCTGGTAAACCAAGATCAATATGGATTTCGATCTCCACTGGATAGGCTGCTATGCCGAAGACGGCTGCAGATTGGATTTGTGCGTACGAGCTCATTGTTCCTCCATGGTCCCCTGTGCTTTACCAGCAACAGAACGTGACGGTGCGTAGCTTTGCCGCCCATGGCAAAACCTTCCCGCAAGTGGTATGTTGTGTGGCACGGCCACAATCCTGGCGTCTATGAAACCTGGGACGAAACCCGCCGCCAAGTGGAGGGTGTGCCCGGTGCTGCCTACAAATCCTATCCCAGTCTTGGTGAAGCCAACGAGGCCTATCAGCAGGGGGCCTCGGCTGCCCTATCGGCCCCACGTCCAGCGCGCCCAGCACCGCGCAGGGGCGGCACCACGGCCCCCATTGTGCCCAGCGTGTGCGTCGATGCTGCCTGCAACATGACGACTGGCGTTATGGAGTATCGCGGCGTCGATACGGCCACAGGTGCTCTGCTTTTCCACATGGGCCCTTTCGAGGATAGCACAAACAACATCGGCGAATTCCTTGCCGTTGTTCATGCCCTCTCCCTGCTTCAACGAACACAGAGCACCCTTCCCATATACACCGACAGTCGCACGGCCTTAAGCTGGGTACGCAACAAGCACGCGAAAACCACAGTACAGCGTACGGTGGCAAATGCCCAGGTGTTTGCGCTCATCGATCGTGCGGAACACTGGCTGAAAAGCCATTCCTATCCCAACAAGGTTTTGAAATGGGAAACCGAGGACTGGGGAGAAATCCCTGCCGACTTCGGAAGAAAGTAGCACGCACTTCTTGTCCACCGCTGCCTTCTGGCGGCTATTTTTGCGCATGAACATTCCCATTCACGTGCTTGACCATGGCACGGACCTTCCGCTTCCAGGCTATGCAACCCCAGGCTCTGCTGGCATGGACGTCCATGCTGCCGTACCTGCCGACAGTCCCATGATCATCGAACCGGGAAGCATCGTTATGGTGCCAACGGGTATTGCCATTGCCGTTCCGGTAGGCTATGAATGTCAGGTGCGAAGTCGCAGCGGCATGGCCGCCAAACACGGAGTGTTTGCGTTGAATGCCCCTGGCACCATTGATAGCGACTATCGCGGCGAAGTCAAGATCATCCTCGCCAATGTCGGCAAGGAGTCCGTCGTCGTGCAACGTGGCGATCGTATTGCCCAGCTTGTTGTTGCCGCCCATGAACGCGTCGAGTGGGCACGCGTGGAGCGTCTTGATGACACCGACCGCGGCACAGGTGGCTTTGGCAGCACAGGTCGCTAGGTGGGTTTCCTCGTTGTTCCTCCTTTGAATCAAGGCCCCTTATCATGAAGATCAGTATAGGCTCGGACCACGCCGGATTCGCCTACAAGGATGCCCTCGCCGCCATGCTGCGCGCTGAAGGGCATGACGTTACGGATGTTGGTACGTTTTCTGAAGAATCCGTCGATTATCCCGACTATGGCATTGCAGCAGCGAAGCTGGTAGCGAACGGTACGGCCAGCGCTGGAGTATTGGTCTGCGGATCGGGTATCGGCATCTCCATTGCTGCGAACAAGGTGCATGGTATCCGTGCCGCCAACTGTACATCCGTGGAAATGGCCGCTCTTGCACGGCAGCACAATGACGCCAACATGGTTGCCGTAGGACAGCGCTTGGTGACGTTGGAAACGGCCATGGACATTGTGCGCACCTTTCTGGCCACGGCATTTGAAGGCGGCCGCCACCAACGCCGTGTGGACAAGATCGAAGCCACTGAGGGCACACTGCCATGACGGACGTTCTGGTTCTCTCTGCCCACCCCGATGATGCCGAACTCGCCGTTGGCGGCACCATCAAGCAGTTGACCAACGAAGGCCGTTCCGTTGTGCTCGTAGAGTGTACACGCGGAGAGTTGGGCACACGCGGTACGCCTGAACTCCGGGCGCGCGAAGCAGCGGCAGCAGCGGCAATCCTGGGTGTTACCCTACGCGAAAACCTTGATATGGCAGATGGCAACATCACCCACACTCAGGACAACATCCATGCCGTCGTGCGTGCCATTCGTACACACCGACCGCGCCTGATGCTTATCCCCCCACCGTTCGAGCGCCACCCCGACCACGAAAGCGTCCACCGCCTCGCCCGGGCTGCCGCCTTCCTCTCAGGGCTTACGAACGTTCGAACCTTCGGGACGGACGATGTAGAACAGTCCGTGCACCGACCCAACAGGCTGCTCTGTTTTCAACAGCAATTTGACTTCCCTACCCTTCCGTCGTTGTACGCAGATATCTCTGCAACCTGGACGGACAAACTCGCCAGCATCAAGGCATACGGCTCACAGTTCCACAATCCAACGGGCTACCAGTCCGATGAACCCGAGACGTTCATCAGCCGCCCAGGATACATCGAAGAACTTGAAGCTCGTGCACGCTACTATGGTAGTCGTATCGGAACGACCTACGCCGAGGCCTTCTATGCGGTAGAACCGCTGGCCGTGCCTACATTGTCGGTGTTTTTATAAACAGGGCAACAACGGCAATGATGCAAGCCACATTCAACACGTTGGTACGTCCGTATTTGGTGCTGCGGATAGGCTTAACCATGGCAGCAACCATTGTGGGCTTGCCCTTGGCCATCATTTGGTTTTGTGGTGTGGGACAGTGGTGGGCCCGCCATTATTACGCCAAGCTGTCGTGTGTGCTGGAAGACCGTGCCATTCGATTCAAGCGTGGAATTTTCATCGAGGTTGAAAAGACGATACCATTGGAGAACATCCAGGACGTAACGTTCATCGAGGGACCGATCCTTCGGCGCTTTCAGCTCAGCATTCTCAAGTTCGAAACAGCGGGCCATTCCGAAGGCCAGGCTCATGATATGCAGCTTGTTGGAATCATCCAGGCCCATGAATTCCGCAGCCGCATCCTCGAGGCACGGGATGCCTTGCGGGCGCGCACGACAACGGAGTCCGTAACGGACGTCCTTCTGCGCATCGAAGTTCTGCTAGAGCGCTTGGCTGAGCGTAAGGGGTAAGGCCCAGACTTACCGTAACAGTCTCTCTCGCACCTTTGCCCGGTGGTGTTCCTTGGCATTGCGCACATGTTCGGGCGTGATACGTACGGTACGGTCGCCGAACTGTTGAATCGTATATGTGGCCACGGCTGCCAGATCGCCGTCATCGTACGGAATGGGCGGCATGGAGGCGCGGATGGCACCTGCGGCTTCGGATCCCGCAACGCCGAAGGCTAGGACGGTGATGACGTCATCGGCTGGTTGTTTCCAGATAGGCCGATTGCGCAAATCATTGCGTCCAGCCACACCATTACCATCGCCACCATGGCATCGGGCGCAATAGTCGCTATAGATAGCTTTGCCACGATCCAGTTGTGGTTCGGGTCTGGTAGACGGATGTTGCTTTCCGCCCATAATAGCGCCAGCAATGGCTATCGTGGAGACGCCAATGACGACGAAGCTTGACCAGCGTCGGGTCCGTGCAGGGATACCGCTCATCGTGGCCCTTTTAGGATGGTTCACAGGAAATGCCAAAATACCACAGTGTTGCCTGACATCCGCGGCACGAACTGCTGGCGCTTGCGTTGCCAGCCGTAGTTTCGTGCAATGACACGTCTGGAACCATCTCAGTATCACATCCCCGTGATGGCAACCGAATGCCTGGACTTCCTCGCCATTCGCCCTGACGGCCACTATGCCGATGCAACGCTTGGTGGTGGCGGTCATACGTCGTTGATCCTTGAGCGCCTAGGGGGCAGCGGACGTGTAACCTCATTTGATGCGGATGATGTGGCCATTGCCCATTGCCGCAGCCGCTTCTCCGCCGAACTGGAAAGGGGCCCTGCCTCCCGCCTTGCGCTTGTCCATGCGAACTTCGATACCATGCCTGACGTCCTGGCCACCACTGGCGGTGTCGATGGCATCCTATTCGACCTTGGCGTCTCCAGTTATCAGTTCGACCACCACGAACGTGGTTTCAGCTATCGGATGATGGCGCCATTGGACATGCGCTTTACCCCCGAAGGGCCAACGGCTGCCGACCTGTTGAACGGCTCCAGCGAGGCCGATCTGGCCCACATGTTCTTCACGTACGGCGAAGACCCTGCGGGCCGCTCCTTGGCGCGGGCTGTCGTCCAACGGCGTGCCCTGGCCCCCTTCAGAACGACCGGCGATGTACGTGATGTTGTGATTCAACGCATTCCTCCGCATCACCAGGCCAAAACAATGGCGCGCATCTTCCAGGCATTGCGCATCGCCGTAAACAACGAACTGGAGCGCTTGCAACGTACGCTTACGGCCATCCTTGGCGTGGTACGCCCTGGTGGGCGCATCGTGGTGATGAGTTATCATTCGTTGGAAGATCGGATCGTCAAGGACGTCTTCCGCGACCACAAGGACCTCCTGACGATTCTAACGAAGAAACCTGTCGAAGCCTCCGACGCCGAACAAGAGGCCAACCCACGCTCGCGCAGTGCCCGCTTGCGGGCAGCCGAACGGCGGCACGAACACCAAGGCCTATAGGCCTCACTACGTCTGCAACAACCATGACCAACACTGCCTCCTTTACCCAATCGGACCTCCTCCATATTCTTGGTGCTGCGGCCGAACACCTTCCGCCAACGACGTGGATAACGGGCGTGTGTACGGACAGTCGCACGGTTCAGCCACGGAATGCCTTCATCGCTCTTCGAGGAGAGCGCTTTGATGGTCACGACCATGTTGCAGCCGCCCTATCTGCTGGTGCCGTTGTGGCTGTTGTGGAGGAGTCGTGGGTGAGCACGGCCGACGCTTCGCTGCGGGACAGGCTGATCGCCGTACCGGACACGCTTCACGCCTTGGGCAGTTTTGCGTGGTATCATCGGCGGCGTTTCACTATTCCCGTGATAGCCATTGCAGGGGCGGCAGGCAAAACGGGAACGAAGGACCTTACGGCTCACGTCCTGGCCACCGCCATGACGGTTCTCAAGACTCAGGCCAACTACAACAACCGGATAGGTACCCCGCTCACTCTTCTGCAACTGACGCCGGAACACGAAGCCGCCGTCATCGAAATTGGCACCAACGAGCCGGGAGAAATTGAAACGCTCTGTGCGATGGTCCAGCCCACCCACGGACTGATAACGAACATTGGCAAGGAACACCTCGAGAAGCTGATCGACCTGGACGGTGTTGAACGGGAAGAGACGGCGTTGTTTGACTATCTACGCGACCACCATGGTCTTGCCTTCGTCAATGCAGATGACGCGCGCCTAGCGCGGCACGCTGCGACGCTGCCACGGTGCATAACATTTGCCCTGGATACGGACGCCGACATTCGTCCAACCGTGCGGTTCGATGCTCAACTACACCCTTCCATTGCCATCGTTCAGGACGAGTTCACCTTCAACGCACCCATGTTGGTTCAAGGTCTGGCGGCGGCCCGCAATGCCGTCTGTGCCGTGGCCATCGCGTGGTCCCTTCAGTGTACTGCTGATGAAATACGCCTTGGCTTGCGAACCTATCATCCTGGAGACGTGCATGGATATGCACGGATGACCGTTCAGGAAGCACACGGCATGGCCATTCTGAATGACTGCTACAATGCCAATCCGGATAGCATGCTGCTGGCACTTGAAACGTTGCGCCTATATCCAGCAGAACGGCGCATTGCCGTTCTGGGAGACATGCGAGAGTTGGGGCTGGCCGCCACGGCCGAGCACGATGCGGTTCTAGCACGTGCAATCACATGCGCCCATTTCGTCATAGCCCTGGGCCCTGAGTTTCACCGTGCGCTTCAACGTACGCCGGCGCAGAATACCCTTGCGGCCAACACCCACGAAGAGTGCGCCCGCCTGGTGCGCGAGCATGCCTCTGCGAATACCGCTGTGCTCATCAAGGGTTCGCGTGGGCTTGCCATGGAACACGTCGTTGCTGCGTTGTTGACGGAATAGGTGCTTGCGGATCCCTTGCAGCCGTGCTTTTCAGTGGTTGGCAGAGATTATTTCCCACGGTCGACTAACTTCGCAGCAATCACTATCGGCGCTGCGGAAATGGTATACATGTTGGCTCTTTGGTTTCGCTCCTTAACGGATTTCCCGGGAGCAAACCTTTTTCAGTACGTCACATTCCGGGCAGCAGCCGCAGCCATTTTTGCGCTGGCAATATCCATTGTGGTGGGCCCACGCATCATAACGGCCCTCAAGCGCCGGCAGATCGGCGAACAGGCAAAGAATGAGCTCCAACAGGTAGGCAGGCATTCCTTGAAGGCTGGCACGCCAACCATGGGAGGCCTCATCGTCCTGGCAGCCATCCTTCTTCCAACGCTGCTGTGGGCCAACATCACGAATGCTTTCGTCATCCTGGCTGTCTTCACCACAGCCTCGCTGGGAGCGGTTGGCTTTCTGGATGACTACCTGAAGGTTGTTCGCAAGTATCCCAAAGGACTTATTGGACGCTACAAGATCGTAGGACAGGTTCTCACGGGCCTCGTTGTTGGGTCAACGATCTTTTTCTTTCCGGAGTGGTTCTCATCGTCATTCGCTCAAATCAATACGCTCACGACGGTTCCATTCGAGAAGCTGGTGAACTTTGACTTCGGCTGGCTCTATATCCCCGTTGTGATCTTCATCATTACCGCCACATCCAACGCCGTCAACCTTACCGACGGCTTGGACGGCCTATGCATCGGAACGGTTGGTATCTCGGCACTTACACTCTCCGTGATTGCCTACTTTACGGGCAATGCCTTTTTTGCTGATTACCTGAATATCATCCACGTTCGCGGAACCGACGAGCTTGCGATCTTCTGCGCCGCCATGGTTGGTGCAGCCCTTGGATTCCTGTGGTACAATGCCTTTCCCGCCCAGGTCTTCATGGGAGACACTGGTTCGCTGGCTCTCGGTGGTGCCATCGGTGTACTCTGCGTCCTCATCAAGAAGGAGTTTCTGCTGCCAATCGTTGGGGGCATCTTTTTTGCCGAGACCCTTTCCGTAATCATCCAGGTTACCTGGTTCAAGGTAACAAAGAAGCGCTTTGGCGAGGGCCGAAGGGTCTTTCTTATGGCGCCGCTTCATCACCATTTCGAAAAGAGCGGCTGGCACGAGTCCAAGATTGTCACGCGGTTCTATATCATTGCCGTTGTTCTGGCCATCGTGACGATGGCCTCGTTCAAAGTCCGATAGTCGGTTCCTCGTTCACCATCAACGGCCATACAATGAGTGACGACGTGGCACAAACGCTGTCCACCGAAGGATTTCTGCTGAAACGATCGGTGATTGATCGCGACGCTCTCTGTACGTGGTCGGAAATGGTGAATGACCTGCTTCATAGGGCCCATGGCAACGATGAAGCCTTACGGCCGTTTGTTGTGTACGAACGAGAGATCATAGCCCAGCAGCCCCATCGGAGTGAGTTGGACCCCGAGGACGTCGGCAACGCCCTCTATCTTGTGGATGACCTTTTGGCAACGGACCCTTTGTGGTGGGTCCTGTTTGAATCTCCCGGCTATCGTGACTTCGTTGCTACCCTTGTGGGCCACGAGCCCCGATTTGCATCCTCTCAATGTGTCGTTAAGGAGGCCTTGGTGGGAAGTAGGGTGGCGTGGCATCGGGACTATCCGAACAGTGTTTCCGACTATGGCCAGACGCCTGGCGTACGATTATTGCTGTCCATGGATCATATGACAGCAGATAATGGCGCCACCATGGTGCTTCCGGGTTCGCATGTGCCTGGTCACCCATCATGGAACTATCACCCTTCCCATGCCGCGGAGCTGTTTGCCAACGAGATACGCACGCTTGAGGCTCGGCCTGGCGACGTCATCGCTCTGCACCCTTCTATCGTCCATGGTGGTGGCATCAATCGGTCTTCTGGACATCGCCGTGTGGTGACTGCCCATTGGTTGCCTGCCGATGGTCATGCTATCGACAAAGCCAATTTTACGGGCTTTGGACGGACGCTTGAAACGCGGCATCGAATCAGCATCCGTAGAGCCCATCCGTGACCTTAGCCGAGCTACTGCACTATCTGTTCGAATTCGGTGCCTACACGGTTGGCGCCCAACTGTTCTTATGGCGCCGCCGACGCTATCCAGATGCCTACAGTTCGAACGACCGTCTGTACGTGACCATCCATGCCGTTGCAGGGGCGTTGGTGGGATCGAGACTCCTAGGCATTCTGGAACATCCATCGTGGTTTGGACAGCAACCATGGCTGACTATCCTTGGCCAGAAGACAATCCTTGGTGGTATCATTGGTGCCACTGCAGCCTCGGAGTGGGCCAAGCTACGCAGGGGCTTCACGGCGTCGTCAGGCGATGCACTTGTTGTTCCGCTGCTTGTGGCAATGATGATCGGCCGTGTGGGATGCCATCTCGGTGGCTTGGAAGATGGTACCTATGGCATTGCAACATCCCTTCCATGGGGTGTCGATTTCGGCGATGGTATTCTGCGGCATCCGACGAACCTCTACGAGATTGCCTTCCTTGCCATCCTTCTGATCTGGTCATTCGTCTCGCCACCCCCAAGCTCCCGCAACGGTGCCTTGTACCGCCGCTTTTTCTCGTGCTACATGGTATGGCGCATGGGTATCGAAGGACTGAAACCAATCGAACCATTGTTCTTCGTGGGCGTCTTCCCCGTTGGTTCCATTCAGGCCGCAGCATTTGTGGCACTAGTTGCATGGAATGTCTACATACGCCGCCGCTTTGCATCACAGTAACATGAAGGCACACGGTGTTGGAAAGATGAGCAGCACCGCGATGGCTATTAGTCGTGCCATTTCTGCTTCGTAGCGATCGGACTCATCGACAGCCTTGGCACGCAATCTCCGTGCAAGAGCGAGGTTATATCCGACACACAATAGGGAGATGGCAACGACGATTGGCGTCACGAATGACCCCCATGTCGTAATGGGATCGTACGATATTCGGTGGTAGATGAACAGTCCGAAGACGGCAATGCCACTGAAAACTGCCACCGTCGCTCCACGAACAATCGTTCTTCGTTTGGCACTCGCATGCTTCCGTGTAGCCAACCACACCACAGCGCTGCCCACCAACACGGCTGCAAGAGTTGTTGGGATACCAGGCCAGGGTACGTCGCCAAGACTGACCGATGGCAGCACAAATCCGCAGTAGAATATTGCCAAAAGCCACCACAAGGCACGTCTTGAAGATCGTTTACGTGCCAACTTCCATCGCTCCTGACGTTGCACGTCGTTAGCGCTCACTTCAACGTTTTCCATCATTGTTACCATTCCAGGGTGCATTACAAGAGTCTGTACAACGATCCTACACCCAGACACATTGCCGGCTGTGCAAGGAATTGTAGCAGAAGCAGCAATAACCAATGAAGGTGCATGTCGTCCTTACGGGCCATGCTGACGAACATCTGAATGAGGACGAACAGCATGGAGAGGATAGTACTGAACATCAATACTATGAGCGTTCCAAGACCCTGCAAATGTTCGCCAGCACGCTGATCAAGGAGCGCAACAAGGGCTCCTATACCATATGGAAGTACTGACAGTACGGATGCAATTGTCCAGAATCGACGGATGTTCGGCGTCATGGCTAGTGTGTCTGAAGAATATGAGTATTCTTTTTCGTGCTGACGAATATCCTAACCACGTCCAGGAATAGGCGCTTGCAGCAAGCCTGCATTCTCACCATTCCTTGACATATGAGCATCATCGTATTGTGAACGATACGCAAGCAGACGTCAATTGAAAACCGTCAAGCGCAACATGCCCGCGCAGAACATTGGCTGCACAAGAGCTTGTAGGAGAAAAAGCAAGACCCAATGGACGGCCATCCCGTCTTTCTTGGCGACGCTTATACCACATCCTACTATGGCACCCAATAAACACACAATGTAGTAGAGTAACAGAAACTCAAGTATCGTACTGGAAGCCAACCGTAGTAGGATAACAACAGTAGCAAGAATTTGCGGTACGCATGCGGCAAGTATGGCGACCGTCCAGAAGTGGCGCATAGTTGGTTTCAACGGTACGTCCTTTCAATGAGAATCACACGTGGTATTCCTCTACATGGGAGCACCTTCAGTGGAGCCTTGGCCCCTTTCATGAACAATATTCCGAGTTGCGTTAGGAATGCGTTTTCGCCTCTGTCACACCATCGTTACGCCCCCAAGCTGACTGTTATACACAGGACTGGTTGCAGAATCAACTGAAGCAAGAGGAGAAGAAGCCAATGGGAAGTCATTTTGCTCTTCGAGACAGCGCTGACCACGATTCCGACGATTGTTCCTAGCAGATATATGGCATAAAAAGAGAATAGGAATCCTTCAGCGTTGGAATTCTCAACGGCAGATGAGGTTGACTGATTCCATAGAATGACAGCGGTAATAACATGGGGTATGCATGCTATTGTCAAGGCAATAGTCCAGAACCGACCAACATTCTGTTTCACTCCTGCACCGTTTCGTGTGATTGTATGCGTACTGGACCTCCCATCTCCTGTATGAGATGCGCTCCAGGGGCACCTTCGCGATAGAAGGTATTCATGGTGTCAAAAGGTATGATACGACCATCAGGGTGCACAATATGAACACAGCTGCGCTTCACGCTACGAACATCAAAGCTTGCTGGATCCAAAAACTGCATGATGATGATTCTGAAGAGATTGCTGTACGATAGTGACGGGGCATCGATGCGAGGCAGGCAGCATAAAAGGTCGGTTAGTTCGGTTTCGGCCTTGTCCATCGGTGTTCCCGTGCTGAACAAGCGAAAGGCCCGTTCCCGTACAGCCTGCTCCTCTTCGAAAACAATGGTATTTCGCGTACCAACCAGAAGATCTTCAGGAGAAAAAAGCCTTGTTAGAGGCACCGTGGAATCACCAAGTTTTAAAGCATAGGCCATACACAGTGCATCCGGATTGCATGGCACGGGCACAAGGTCTTCCGCTGTAAAAAGTCCTGATTGATCAATAATTCCCTGTCGCACATCCGTTAGTGTCAATCGTCCTGTCGAAGCATCATAGGTGTCAAGACGTCCTGCCTCCTGTGTTGGCTGGAATGTGACGCCGCGTACGCATGGCTGATCGAGAGCAAAGCGAATGATATCGCCAATCTCGTCGTCATTCTTGCCACGTTCAAGGGTAACGACCAGTGTCGTGCTCAGACCAACAGCGTTGAGGTGTTCCAACGCTTGCCGACGCACGGCAGTAAGGTCCTGGCCACGGAGATGCGTCAGGACGTCGGGCCGAAAGGAATCGAACTGTAGATAAACTTCGAATCCTGGCGCATATGAGGCCAACCGTTCCGTAAATGCGAGGTCCCGGGCAATACGAATGCCATTGGTATTCAACATCAAATGTCGAATTGGCCGTGCTTTCGCGGCATCCATGATGGCAAAAAAGTCCGGATGCACAGTTGGCTCCCCACCACTGATTTGAACGACATCTGGCCGACCTTCATGGGCCACAATACCATCCAACATCCGTTCTATTTCGGCCAGGGTGCGGTGTCGGCCCACGCCCGGTCCCGACGATGCATAGCACGTAGGGCACGTCAGATTGCATCGGTCCGTTACTTCAATAAGCGTTAGACAGGAATGCTGTTCGTGGTCCGTGCAGAGACCGCAGTCATAAGGGCATCCATGGTGGGTTTTTGTGCCAAATTTTTGAGGAATCTCGCCTGGCTTGATGAATTCCCTGCATCGTTTGTAGTAGTCGATGTCCCCAGCAATTCGCACACGTTCAGGGCCGTGCTCTGGACATCGCTTCAACATCCAGACTTCGCCGTCAAGAAAGACAATTTTGGCGTCAGTTCGCTTAAAACACGTCGAGCATATGCTCTGTGTAAAATCGTAGTACGTATACGGTCTGTCCATCGTCCAAAATACGCTTCCGTAGAATATCTCCTATTGAAGAAATGGACCTACCTACCACGGTGATTGTTCGTTTGGGCATCCACCAAATTCTCCAACTGGACCTGCCTGTCTTTTGTTGTTCATTGATAATAGCACGGTAGCAACAGACTCTGATGGAAATACTGGAAGCCACGTGAATAGCGTTTCAGTGTGCCGTCTTCGCGACCAGTCGCGACCTTCAACCTCCCACGGATGTTCGCATCAACGATTACGGTGTCTTATCCGCGCTGTTCTGTATCGTTGAACCGAACGGGACATACCACCTTGGCATCGGGCGCCTGCCACACCTGGACACCTGCCGTACAATGATTGGGTAACACGTTTGCTAGGACCACACCCCGTAGCTTTGCACCATGGAAGCCATTTGGGTTGTCAGTGCCGATATGGGTTATGGTCATCAACGCGCAGCATGGCCCTTTAGGGCGTTTGCACGTAATGGCATTCTTGCAGCTGGTGACAATGACCATGCAACGCCTTCCGAACGTGTTCTTTGGCGTCGTTACCTCCGTTTGTACGAGGCGTTCTCCCGTGCCAAGGGAATCCCTTTAGTTGGCAAACAGCTGTTTGGGTTGCTGGACCGCCTGCTGCACATTCCGTCCCTCTATCCCATTCGCAACCTCTCACAGTCCACGTATCAAGTTGATCTCCTGTACAAACAACTGAAAAGGGGCCTCGGCAACGGCGTCTTGCGCGCCATCGAACAGGAGTGGCTTCCATTATTGACGTCGTTCTACGTTCCAGCTATTGCTGCTGCCGAACGCGGTTACGACCCCGTCTATTGCATAATCTGCGATGCCGATCTGAACCGTGTATGGGTGCCACGGGAACCGTGGGAATCCACCATCACGTACTTTGCCCCTTGTGGTCGTGCCGCCCATCGTTTGCGTAGCTACGGCGTCCCCACGGAACGAATTCATCTGACGGGGTTCCCTCTTGATGATGCCCTTCTTGGTGGGCGCGACTTGGTCACGCTCAAGCGCGATCTCGGCACGCGGCTGGCGGTTCTGGATCCTCGCGGCCGATTCCGTGTTGCTCACCAGCGCAGCGTGGAACATTTCCTGGGGGCTGATGCTTTCCCGGATGTACCTGCAGAACGCGTGCCACACATCGTCTACGCGGTTGGTGGCGCAGGCGCACAGACGGAGATTGGCCTACAGCTCATGACGTCGTTGCGCCACCACCTTCAGGCTGGTACGCTGCGGCTGACACTTGTGGCTGGCATCCGCGATGACGTCCGCAATATCTTCGTTCGTCATCGTGAACGATTGGCCCTGGATACCGTTACCGTCTTGCATTGCGATACGCTGGATGCCTACTTCGAGCAATTCAACACCGTGATTCGGACGGCAGACATCCTCTGGACCAAACCGAGTGAGCTGAGCTTCTACTGTGGACTCGGCCTACCGATTGTAATGACTCCCACTATTGGTTCTCAGGAGAAGTTCAATCGGAAGTGGCTCTTGGAAACAGGCGCCGGCATGAGGCAGGAAAAGCTCGAAGGCGCTGCGGACTGGATCGTTGACATGCTTCGCGATGGCAGGTTCGCCGATATGGCATGGCTGGGGTTCCTGAGAGCTCGCAAGCTAGGGAGCTTTCACATCATGGATGTTCTCCGCCACGGCACCTTCAAACGATCCGATGACCCTCTTCAGAGGTGAACATCATTTTTGCATAAAGGACGAATCAAGCTGAAACTTTTCCACACGTTCCGAGTCTATCGTACTCTGCGTGGGCAAGGACTAGGGGAGTTCTGCATTCCAACATCAAGAAAGTCGAATTGTGCCATATGCTCGAATCAACGCCTTGCTGTGCGTTGTATTCATGTTGGCGGCGAATTGCGGTATTGCTGTAGCCCAGGGTTTCAGTTCCGTCGACGTCCGCATACTGAAGAATCCTGCTCCCGGGCTGTACATGATGTGTACGGCTTCGCCGGACTCCCTTGCCTTTCTCGATCATGGTGGGCAGTGGCAGTCGCGTTTTCGTGCCCGTGGTGGGACCAATTTCGAACGTCATCCAGACGGAACCTTCACGGCATTTGACGCCGACTTTGTGCACAAACGTTGGGACGCTGACTTGCGCCTCATCGATACGATTGCAGCCATAGGGTTCTCGACCGACTTTCACGACGTCAAGGTGCTTTCCAACGGCAACTACATGGTCCTTGGTTACGACACGCGAACCATCGATATGTCGGTACTGGTCAGCGGCGGAAGGCCCGACGCCCGTGTCATTGGTGCCGTCCTTCAGGAGGTCACCCCTTCGGGCATCGTCGTTTTCGAGTGGAAGTCCCTCGACTACATTCCCCCAACGGATGCAACACAGAATATTCAGTTGACACAGCCAACGATCGACTACATTCACCCCAATTCCTTCTGGATGGACACGGATGGCAACATCCTACTGTCCTGTAGGCATCTGGACGAGGTGCTAAAGATCAATCGCTCTACTGGAGCCATCATGTGGCGTATGGGTGGGTCGCGCTCCAAAGGCAACCAGTTCCGATTCGTCAACGACACCATTGACGGTTTCTTTGGGTTTTCCCATCAGCATACCGTTGAACGTTTGTCCGATGGCAACATCCTTTTGTTTGACAACGGCAATCTGCGCCAGAATCCATGGTCTCGAGCCGTTATCTACAAGATTGACGAACAAGCAAAGACTGCAACCAGGACGTGGCAATATCGCCGGCCCGCCGATGTGTTCACGCGCTCCAAGGGCAGTGCGACGCGCCTGGACAATGGCAACATCCTCATTGGCTGGGGTACCAATGACGCAGGCTTGCTTCTCTCGGAAGTTGGCCCCAATGGCACCTTGCATGCAGAGATCTACGCCACACCAGGTTCTCCCTTCTCAACGTATCGGGTTCTCAAGGTTCAACAAGGAATGACCGGGCAGCAGCGCGTCCTGACACAGGCAGGCGTGTATTCCTTCGACGGCGCAAACGGACCCACGCATGTTCGACTAGCCGCTTCGTCACTCGACGACACATGTGTTGTTACTGTTGAACGACACGGAAATGCTCCCGTACAAGGCGTTATTCCAGCGCCTCAGCCATGCAGGCTTCTTCCTGCACGATGGGTGGTTCGTATGAGCGGTCCCGGGAAGCCATTGGGCGGCCTCCGCTTCGATTTGGGCAAGGGATCTGGTACTGATTTGATTGACGAACCCGTTGTCTACATGCGGTCGGTGGAAGGCAAGGGGCCATGGGTTGTTGCTGATGGTTTTTATGATTCTGCCGAACGAACGTTCACAACCAATCAGGCGTTGGCTGGCGAGTATGTCGTTGGGTCGCCTTTGTGCCTAACGCCAACACCGCGGCTGCCTTTGGCGGGAGCCATAGATGTTCCAGCGAGGGATGTTGACTTGGAGTGGACCCGAGCCTCCCACACAGGTGGCTATGAGTACCAGATATCCCACTCGCCTTTATTCCTGCCAACTGCGATCGTAGCGAATGGAATCGTTCAATCTACCAAGGTGCGTATCACCAGTCCATTGGCACACAATACGGAGTTCTTTTGGCGCGTTCGGGCCCGAAGAAGCGAACCTGGCGATTGGTCTACCGTGAGTGGTTTTCGAACGGTGTTGCCAATGCCGTCGTTGATTGGTCCAGCTCTGGTCCGTTTCGGCGATACGGTGTCCGTACCGACAGATACCATTCTCCGCTGGCAGCCACTCCCTACGGCAAAAGCATATCAGGTTGTCGTGCAACAAAGCACACAACCAGACAGGATCATCGTTGATCGAACAGTTACGGGCACAGAGGTCTCCCTACAGAATCTCATGCCCAACACGATGTATTCATGGCGTGTCCGTGTCGTCAACGATACCGTTCGTGGTCCGTGGTCCGAGTCCTGGAGTTTCCTGACGTCCCCTGGTCGCCCAATTGGTCTTCTGCCCGCAGAAGGACTTTCGAATATTTCCCCTGTCAATACGAAGCTTTCATGGCGTTCCGTCCCTGGAGCCGTTGCGTATCGAGTCCATGCCACGCTCGTCGGTTCGGGCTCAACGATCATCACACGGACGCTTACGGATACGGTGGCCTACCTCCCTCGTTTGCCCTATGATACGACGATCATCTGGCAAGTTCGCAGCGTGGGGCGCTATGGTGTAGGATCCTGGACCGTTGAGCGAACCTTCCACACTGCTGCCATTGACGCCTTGCCAAGCGCGTTGTTATTGGACCCCATGGATGAATCCCAGGTGCCAGCCAATGACGTAGTCTTACGCTGGTTCCTGCCGCAGGCGTCGACCTTTCATGTCGATGTGTCAACGTCCATGGACTTCAACAGCACACTCTGGCAGGTGCGCGACGTTACGGATAACGGCGCCGTTATCCCTTCACGTGTTCTTGTGCCAGGCGTACGCTACTTTTGGCGCGTTCGGGCTTTTGGGGAATCTGGCATGATGAGTGTTTCGGCAACGTGGTCATTTACGGCCCAATCAGACGTTCCCATTGTTGTTGGGATGACACCCTTAGTGCCCAGCAACGGCGACGTTGATGTACCCTTGGATGGTCAATTCGTTTTTTCCAAGGATAGTCGAGCAACACAGTACCGATTGCACGTTCGCGACGGGAACGACGAGCCCGTGATGACGTTTATGACTTCCGACACAGTCGTGCCATACACCGGTTTGCAAGCTTCCAGTCTGTACAAGTGGTTTGTGGTTGCGATGTACGAAGACGTCGACCTGGCTGTGGGAGAAAGTGCTCTGTTCTCAACAGGATCCTTGACCCACGTTCATGGTGAACACTCCGAGGGCTGCAGCTTCACCGTCGATGGTTCCATGATCAAACGCCACAATACCAGCTCTCAACTGCCATGCCTGATTGAAGTTCACACTCTGGATGGTGCCCTCGTGCGCAGCTGGACAAGCGCCGACATGTCCATCGATGTGGCTTTCCCTCATTCAGCTGTGTACTTGATTTCTCTCCAAGACGCTTGCGGGCGTCATACAAAGCTTGTATCGTTCATTCGCTGACCATTCGCACCTCCTTTATGGGGGCAATACTGCGCGGTGAAGCGTACCCTCGTCCGACGTGCAGTAGATATGTCGACCTATCACGCCTACGATAATGGCACTCCGAGCCCCTGGAAGAGGCATGAATGTCCATTGGTCCTTGGTTACGGAATGTCTGTAGAGACCATAACGACCGCCAAACAGTAGGCCATCCGATAGAGCAACCGCACTGGTAAAGACTTCTATCGAGTCGGTTGCCATTGGAGAGCGGGTAAGGGACCATGACGTA
>JALOMA010000185.1 GCA_025455735.1 Candidatus Kapaibacterium sp. | reverse complement strand
TCCATTGCGCAGGTGCATTTTATTACGGCAATCGTTCTTGCGCTTGCCATGGTGCCCACGGTAACATTGCCCTGGAGCGTGCCCTTGCCGTCTCTTGCAATAGCTACTTCAATCAGTTAGGACTTAAACTTGGGATCGACAAGTTTCATGACTATGGTACGATGTTCGGCTTTGGCCAAAAAACCAATGTCGATATTACGGAGGAGTCCCGTGGCATTCTCGCATCCCGTGCGTTCATGGATAAGCGGTACGGAAAGAATGGCTGGAACAATTACCGAATGGTGAACCTCGGCATTGGCCAGGGTGAGCTAGGTGTAACGCCGTTGCAAATGGCAGTATACACTGCTGCTCTTGCCAATGGAGGCACGTTATACCAACCCCACGCTGTACGAGCCGTCTTCAACAAGGAGCTCAAAAAGAAACAAGTTGTGAGCTATGCCAGCAAGAAGTTGGCCGTTGATGAACGCCACTTCGCCGTAGTTCGAAGCGGTATGCGAATGGTTGTGGAGCAAGGCACAGCACGAGCGGCATCGGTCCCTGGAGTCTCCGTAGCTGGAAAGACGGGAACAGCTCAGAATCCACACGGCGAAGATCATTCGTGGTTTGTCTGTTATGCACCGGCAGAGAATCCCACGATTGCTATTGCCATCATGGTGGAAAATGGCGGATTCGGTGCAGCAACAGCCCTCCCTATAGCACGGCAAATGCTGGACTTCTTTTTCAATAAGACGTGGCCTGCCGAGGTACGTCGTGATTCAACTTGGCTGCGAGAACGACAAAGCTCATCGCCTATTCCGCCGGATTCCATTCCACGACCAACCGGACCTTTCGCAAACATGAATACGAAACGTGTGGTAGCCCTCCCATCACGTATCGCACACGTTGACGGTAGGAGATGAAAGCGACGCTGCTCATCGGCTTCTTGATCATACTCTGTACCTGTAGCACTGAAGAACAGCGTGCCAGCCGGGAAGTCATTACATTTTGGCACTTTTGGTCGGAACCAGAGCAAACGGCCGCTTTATCCGAGCTGATCACGACATTCGAACGCCAGAATCCTGGCGTCGATGTGCAGCTTGTCCCCCTGCAATGGAGTGATGGAAGAGCAAAACTCCAGCTTGCATTCAACAGCAATACTGCCCCGCATATTGTTCACCTTGGCGTTGATTGGTTTCCTCAGTTTGCGAATGCAGGTGTCTTTGAAGCACTTCCAGACTCCTTTCATCTCAAGGACGCTCCTTTCACATCCGCACTTGTGGGACCAAAGGGCAAACCCGTTGGTACATTGTGGTGTATCAATGCAAGAGCTCTTCTCATTGACTCCATGTCGCCTGCGCCCCCAGGCTTCTGCGTAAACGATCCACACAACGTCATCAAACGCACTCTCCCTTTCATCTGGTCGTTCGGCGCCCCTCGGCTAGGAACCTCGTTACCAGTGTGGCAAACACTCGATCAGCAGGCAGTCCTGGCACTTGACAGCTTTCGCATTGTTGCTCACAAGGCCCGTCTCGACAAAGCTTCCCTTCTCGATAAGGCCATACTTCAAGGATCGATTAGTACCGTTATCACTGGAAGTTGGATGATTCGATCTCTCCCTCCACAGTGGGCTGTATCGCCTTCATCACAAGTGCTTAATGGAGACGTGTTAGCCGTTACAACTGGATCTGCTTCGCCAACGACACTGCGCTTGCTTTCTTTCCTTCGTTCGTTCGAACAAGCGCGTGCGTTCACGGATAGGGTTATTGATGCTGGTTTTCCAGCGGACATTAAACAATTAGCAAACATCAGTTTCCCTCCCATGAGGGAAGGGTTCAAAGCATCTGTTTTGACGGCCATCGAATTGCCAACATCACCCAATTGGCTTTCTATTGAGGAAGAACTTGAACGATTGATCAATACGTGTGCCGTAGCTCAAACACGCGATCAGGTTCTTGTAGCCGTGAGCAGTACACGCCAACGCCTCATGAAATTGGAGAAATAAGCTCGGTACTATCTTCCAAGAGAGCCTTAGTGCGTGCCTGACGATATGCAAACATTGAGTGGATTTGCTTTCGTACAAACAAACGGTCAACAATTCGTCCAAGTAGACCAAATGGAACAGCATACTCCACGGTGTCCGTCAACATAGTTCCTCCGTTCACTTTCGTAAAGTCCCTTCGCTGTTTCCACATCGTGAATGGTCCCGACAGTTGTTCATCCACCATTCTCACGTTCTGTACGTAGTCCGTAATCCGAACATGCCAATACATGGGTATGAATCCGAACTGAACAACCTTGAGTTTAACTTCGTACCCTAACCCTGGAGGCCCGAACGACTCAAACGAGACTTTTATTGATGGTGGTGTAATCTTGATGAGATTCTTCGTGTCATCATGGAAGTGAAAGACACGATCGATAGGGGCATGAATCACCACTGAACATGTTAGTCGTGTTGGTACTGGAGCCATTTATGTGCCATACGAATCATGGAAGGTTCTTTTGTCAACGATTCTATCTGAGGAATGTTAATCCACTGCAGAGCATTGGACTCTTCCGATACAATAACATCCATTGTTCGTGCCCGAAGCGCATACCGAATATCGTAGTGAAGGTGTTGCGGTTCACCCCTTCGTTCCGGAATTGTGTGTATATCCACGTCAAAAATGTCTTGGATGACTAGATCGAACTCGTTGATACCTGTCTCCTCCCTGGCTTCAGTAATGGCAACACGAAGAATGTTCCCATCACCATCAGCATGTCCGCCCGGTTGAAGCCATTTATCAAGTTTACGATGATGCAGAAGTAGTGTCTTATCGTTGGTAGGACTTACAATCCATGCAGAACCTGTAATGTGCCCAACGAGCGTAGAGCGATTGAAGCATCCCGGATTTTGTTCAACAAAGTCGATGATCCGTTGAACGGTATCCCATTCCCTGGGCCATCGCTGAGCATAGTTGCACAATGCTACAACCAAATCTGCCCGTTCAAGTCTTTGATCGATCATTGTGATATCTTCACTGTGGTAAACGATTCTGCGGCAATGATACACAATGGACGTATCGAGAACGCAATGTCCACGTTGCTATAGGTATCTTTGCCACATGGCACGCTTCAAGATGACTATCGAATACGACGGAACACGCTATTCCGGGTGGCAAGTTCAATCGAATGCTCGTACTGTTCAGGGTGAGCTTCTTGGTGCCATTGCCGAAGCTCTCGGAACTCGCACGTTTGAGTTTGTCGGATCCGGCCGAACGGACGCAGGCGTCCATGCTTTGGCGCAAGTTGCCCACTTGGAGGCAAACACAACGGTACGACCAGACGTTCTCCGCATTCGATTGAACGACTACCTACCCTCTGATGTCTGTGTAGTGTCCGTTGAACCTGTACATGCCCGTTTTCATGCTAGACATCATGCATTGGAGCGCGCATATCTCTACCAAATCGCCCAACGGCGTACTGCGTTTGGGAAACGATTCGTATGGTGGGTCAAGGATACCCTCGATATCGAACGAATGGCCGAAGCCTGTAGCACCTTCGAGGGCTTCCATGATTTCCGTTCCTTCACAAAGGATGATCCTGACGAAAAATCCACGACGGTCGAACTGCTTGAATGTGGTCTCTATCCTACGGATGATCTTATCCTCATCCGCATCCGTGGGTCACACTTTTTGTGGCGCATGGTTCGTCAAATGGTCGGAACAATCGTTGAAGCGGGTCGTGGCAATCTCACATCACGTGAGATTCAACAGTTCCTCAGCGCAGGATCTTCGTTTCCAGCGTCAGTAACCGCTCCACCGTCCGGGTTGTTTCTCGACTATGTCCTCTATTCTAAAGACGAAGAGCCGCCACCAGTTCAACCCACCATTCGACTATGAGTTCTTACATCGCTTCAGTCGTAAGCCTGCTGGTTGCCTCAACCAGCACATCTGTTCTCATTGCTTGCGCACAGGATACCACGCAACATCGGATCACCAGTTCCCCTGCTAGACAACAAACCATACTAATCGTCAACAATGGAGTAGACACGATGGTCAACAAGATTGAAAAGTCCGACGATGAATGGAGGCAAGAACTTAGTGATGAAGAGTTTCGCATTGCCCGTAAGAAAGGCACAGAAAGGGCCTTCACTGGTGCGTTCTGGAACAAACATGATGATGGTAGTTATACCTGTCGATGCTGCAATACGGAACTCTTCAGCTCGGATACGAAGTACGACTCGGGTTCCGGATGGCCAAGTTTCTACGATGTCGTTTCGTCCAAGAACGTACGACTGCACGAAGACAATTCACTAGGCATGACACGAACAGAAGTACTGTGTGCCCGTTGCGACGCTCACCTTGGGCACGTTTTCGACGATGGACCTCGCCCTACAGGCCTTCGTTATTGCATTAATAGTGCTTCTCTTTCCTTTGTCCAAACAGGAAAATGACAAGGGGCCTCGGTTCAATCTGAGCTACATCCGCAAACGGAAAACGGCCGCCCAGGAGATGCTGGGCGGCCGTCGTACGTTTAGTGTGCGGCAGTAGGATCGTGCTCACCACTACGAATGGCAGCATGAAGCCTCCATCTACGAATGCGAAGTTGCACGGTATAAAGAATGAAGTACATGCAAGGCACAAATACAAGTGTCAGAAACGTAGAGAATCCCAAGCCGAACACAATGGACCACGCCAGAGGGCCCCAGAATGCAACTGAGTCCGATCCAAGATGGAACTTAGGGTTGAGCGTGGCAAGGAACGATGCAAAATCAATGTTCAAACCAATGGCAAGAGGAACCAGACCTAGAATTGTCGAGGCAGCCGTTAGAATTACTGGATTGAACCTGATCACTCCACCTTCGATAATGGCTGATCGTGTTCGCCAACCCTGGCCTTTCAAGACGTCGGTAAAGTCTACAAGGACGATGCCATTGCGCACAACAATGCCACCCAAAGCCACAATTCCGACACCAGTAATCACAATCGAGAAGTCGAGCTGGAAGATGACGTCAGTGACACCTGTTGTCAGGTCAGCTGAGTGGTGATAAACGTGGCTCATTGTTGGAGGATGGAATGCCTCTGATATCGACAGATGGTTCAGCAACAGCCGGTTGACAGCGTTGGCTGTTTCCGTGAA
>JALOMA010000184.1 GCA_025455735.1 Candidatus Kapaibacterium sp. | reverse complement strand
GGAGATGATTCTTGCATACGGTACGGATGTGGTCAGGGCATGAACAACAGATTCAACCCGACGCGATGTTAGTGTTAGCGCGACGGTCGTGGGTTGCACGATGACGCCGGCGTCCGTAGTGCCCGTCGTGTAGGCAAGGCCCCCTGTCAGTGAATCAGGAAGGAAAATTGTCTGAGTCGCAGAGTCCGTGCCAACGCCAATCACGACGTCAACCGTACGGGAACACTGCGAGGGAATAATGAAGGATGCTCGGCAAGGGGACATAGCGCTGGCATGCACTGCGATACGCTGATAGGCCGCGACAGCTTCGCGAATTGTCGTTACGTTGTCGAACCACTGCCCACCCGTACTGTCGGCAAGTTGCTTAAGAACGTCGGGCATGGGCATCCCCAACGAAACACAATACACGGTCGTACCGTGTGCTCGCGCACGGTCAAGGGCACGTCGAATATCGAGTGTCCCTGTTCCATCTGTGAGGAGGACGACGACACGCTTGTTTCGTCCGTCCGCGGCTACGCCAAGAGCACCGAAGGGAGCTCCCAGGAGCCCCTCTTCATAGCTGGTGCCACCACGAGGGACCAAAGCGGGGAGAACGCGAAGCAGGGCACTGGTGTCGGACGAAAAATCGGCATTGATGTAGTGGCGATTGTCAAAGGACGTAATTGCGCACTCACTCCCCGGCGAAAGTCCAATGATCCAGGACCGCGCCGCTTCGCGGGCAAGGGCGATGTTTGGTCCGCCACGACTCATCGAGCCGGAAACATCGATGCATAGCACCGACGAGAGAGGTAGTGGGGGTGTTGTAGGTGGACAAACAATGGAATCCGCTGGTAAAACATTGTTGCCAATGCGCACGTGGATGCGATCTGCATCAACGACTCTTCTATTGTCATTATCCCACGCCACAAATGACACCTCAATCTTGGGCCACGCGGCAGTAGTCACGGCCACGGGAAGTATGGTATGGGGTTGAGTCCAGACATTCGATGCGAGCAAAACGATCGCACCGAAGAAAATGAGCAGGTCTCTGATCATGCAGCAGCTTTGGACCTCGAGGCAAACAAGGCCCGACGTATTCCGAGTAGGAGCGGTAACAACACTAAAACGGGCGTTACGTTTCGTGAAAGGGCATTCGAGGCTCGTTCTATGGCGCGATACATTCCACCAAAGTCTGCGTCGGCAAACGCTGCGGCGAATCGAGACAGAGCTTCTCGTTGATCACTATTGACGATATGGGCTTCTGGCCCAACAAGAGCCAATGCATGAGCATCTCGTAGCCATAGCAAGAGCAGAGACAGCATGTATTCCATTCGTGTTTTGTTTCTCCCGTCGGCAATGTCATGGATTCGCGCCACGAGGTCGGCACGAAAGTCGCGGGGTTTGGCTGTCGTTCGCAGAAGATCAACGATATCTTGCCGATAACCACGCATGTCTTCAGCCAAAAATGCCTGGGCCTTGCTGATACTGCCTTGTGCGAAGGGGGCAACCAAGGCGGCATCCTCGCTCGTACATGCAAGCTCGCTGATGAGATAGTGATGAATGTCGGCATCGTCGAGTGGTGCAACCTGAAGTTCCTGACAACGCGACACAATCGTTTGAAGCAGTCGCTCAGGCTTGGATGACGTCAATACGAGAATCGTATCCGGATGCGGTTCTTCCAAGGTCTTCAGGAAGGCATTCGATGCCTCAATGGTCATCTCATGTGCTTCGGAAAGAAGGACGAGCCGTCTACCAGCCTGCATCGCACTCATGGACAACGATCGTTTGATTTCTCGAATCTGGCCGATGCGAATCTGCGTTGCACCGTCGGGCCGCAACGGTGAATACGGATTCTCGGACGTTGCCTCGAGCATACTGCGAATGTCGTCTATCAGTTCCGCCTTCATTTCATCGTCGGTGTCGCCCTTGCCGGCCGGAAGTGCATGGATGATACGAAGATTGGGATGGGCAAGATGAGCCATTTGCATGCAGGAACGGCATGTACCACACGAGTCGACGAGTGTGTCATCATCGGAAGGGGACTCACAGAACACAGCAGATGCAAGAGCCAATGCCAGACCGTTCTTACCTACGCCTTCCGGGCCGGTAAGAAGCAGCGCCTGTGGCAGGCGACCCGTCCTCAAGGCCGTACTAAGAAGACGTTTAACGCGGTTGTGTCCAAGGATACGATTCCACTTCATGCCTGCAAAAATAGGCCGAATGCTGCCCATAGCATTGTATCTTCGAAATCATGCGAATACTCGTAATCGAAGATGAACGAAAGGTGGCGAGCTTCATCCAGCGCGGTTTGGAAGAAGAGCGCTACATTGTCGAAACCGCTCCCGACGGAGAAGCTGGCCTCGAATTGGCACTGAACAATCACTTTGATGCCATCGTGCTGGACGTCATGCTTCCCAAGCTCGATGGCTATAGTGTCTTGTCAACCATCCGTGACTCTGGTAACACCACACCCGTGCTTATGCTTACCGCTCGTGGTACGACAGAGGATCGAGTGCAGGGGCTTGACCTTGGCGCCGACGACTACCTGCCAAAGCCTTTTCATTTTGAAGAATTGGCAGCACGCCTTCGAAGCATTCTCCGCCGCTCGGCTCCCGAAAAGTCAACCAAACTGCATTGTGGCGACCTCGTTCTGGACATGGTAACTCACTTTGCTTTTCGCAATGACAAAGAAATCGAACTCACGACGAAAGAATATGCCCTGTTGGAGTATCTAATGCGAAACAAGGATCGGATCCTATCTCGCAGTATGATCATGCAACACGTCTGGAAGCATAACTTCGATCCTGAGTCGAACATCATCGATGTCTATATCAAACGTCTGCGTTCCAAGGTGGAGCGGCCTGATGGTCCAACCCTCATTCATAGTGTAAGGGGCGTTGGCTACCGCATGCGCGACACACCTATGCCCGAAGACGGAGATGGAGATACCGATGAGTCTTGACCTTGATAGGGGCTCTCTGCAACGTACCATCAGGGATACCGTGCCCAGCGTTCAGAGAGCGTTCGATGTTTACCAAAGCAGTCATTTCATTGGTCGGCCTTCGGAGTTCTTCTGCTTGGAATTGTGTGGAGAAGCAGGCGAGCTGGCAAATCTTGAGAAAAAGAGATGGAGAGGCTCCTCTGTTGACGAAGCTGCCGTTGCCGACGAAGCTGCCGACGTTTTCATCGCATTGATGAACTTTTGCAATGCACGCGACATTGACCTTGGCGACGCTGTTGCTCAGAAGCTGGAACGCATCAAGCCACATCATCTGCCATAGCCAACCAATCAGGGTGTACCTATACGATGTCCTCCCCCTCGCCACAAGCTAGAACACATGCTTTCGTCGAACGCCTGCGCGCCGGCGAAACATCGGTGATGGCCGACATCTATGATGACTACGGCGCCACACTTTTTGGCATCCTATCGCGCATCGTACGCGACGATAGTCTTGCAGAAGATTTAGTGCAAGAGACGTTCGTGAGAGTGTGGACACAGCGCTCAACGTACGATACGCGCAAGGGCACGCTCTTTACCTGGATGCTTAATATCGGCCGGAATCTTGCCATTGATATGCTGCGTTCTTCTGCATATAAAGCCTCTTCCAACAACCAATCGGTGGATGAACTCGTAGGTATCCATGAGCCTGAAGCAGATACGGCCGTTGTACCTGAAACCATTGATGTTCGGGACCATGTGGACCGCCTGCCAAACGATCAACGATTGATCGTTGAGTTGACATACTTCCGTGGCCTTACACAGTCCGAAATCGCCGACCAATTCGGTATACCTCTCGGCACCGTCAAATCACGCTTGCGACTGGCAATGAATGCCCTGCGGGCCATTTATGCCGAGGTGAATTCATGAGAACACTTGCAGAAATCGTTGCATCGGGTGATGTTGAGCTCTACGTTGCTGGTGCACTCGACCCAGTTGAACGTGCTGCCTTTGAAGACGCATTGCTTCGATATCCAGAGCTGGAGCGCGAGGTTCACGCTGTGGCCGAAGCTGTTGAGATTGCAGCACGTGCGCGGGCGAAGGCGCCACGGCCAGGACACAAGGAACGCGTCATGGCTGCCATCACAACCACAGAGCAGGCTCCAGACATTGTGATTGACAACCATCCTGCACCTGTATTGGCATTGGACGTAACAGGACAGAGATCCGATCGTCGATCGCGCGTTTGGCAGTATGCTGCAGTGGCAAGCCTCCTTATAGGCATAGTGACAACCTCGGTATTGTCAATAATGCTTGGCGAAGCTCACGATGAACTTGAACATGCTCGTCGTGAGCTTAGCATAGCGAAAAACGAGCAGAGAGTGCTGGCAAGCAGGGTAGTTCAGTACCAGGATGTGTTCTCGTCTGTTTCGGACACAAATACAGTACGTGTTGCCCTGGCAGGAACCGCCAATGCACCGGCGTCATTGGCATCGCTCTACTGGAACCGATCGACAAAAGATGTCGTCATTGATTTCGGGAAGATGCCAAGAGTGGACGATGGTCAGGACTATCAACTGTGGGCAATTGTGAACGGTAAACCCGTCGACTTGGGCGTGTTCAATCCCGATAACAGCCAAGAACGGCTCGCCATCATGCGAGATGTTGAATCACCATCTGCCTTCGCGGTAACTGTTGAGCCTCGGGGTGGGCGTCCCGAGCCTACGCTCGAAGCTATGGTAGCCATCGGTACGTTGTAAGCTGCGTCGTCATTGCTTCATGATTGGCTCATACAATCGCGACGACCGGGGCACAAGCGCCTTCGCCTTGTCTATCCACTCACGATGTCCCGTCTTGTCACCTTGGCTCTGCTTGATTGCGGCAATGTTCATACAACATTCAGCAGCAATTTCACGCTGAAATGCCGTGCTGTCGCACTGAAGATACGTGCGCTCGTAGACTGGGATCGCTTCGTCGTACCGTTTCAGTGCCATCAGACAAAAACCATACTCTTTCCGAACCCGTAACTCGCCGTCATCTACGGTTAGCGCAAGCGAACAAACGGAGCAGGCACGATCAAATTGAGAGGTAGCGTTCAACGCGTAGCCAAATTCAAAAAGGAAGTCCACACTCTTGATCTCCTTCGAGAATTGCCGCTCAAGAATTTCGATGCTTTTCTGCGGCATTCCAAGTTGATTGTAGTGGAACGCTCG
>JALOMA010000183.1 GCA_025455735.1 Candidatus Kapaibacterium sp. | reverse complement strand
ACGGCGGCCGAAGGCAATACGATCTTGCCCGCGAGGGGAAGACCTTCGAAGAACGATGGCGCGATGTTACCGTCCATGGCATTGACGTCCTGGACGTAGCCTTACCCATGGTGACGCTCCGGTTGCGCTGTTCCAAAGGAACCTATATACGCTCGATCGCTCGCGATCTTGGAAAGGCCCTCGGCGTTGGGGGATATTGTTCCTCACTGCGACGCACCGCAATTGGAACGTTAGCTGTTGACGATGCCATCACCGTTGAGACATTCAAGGAACTGGCAACAGTACCTGTGAACGCATGAACATTTATCGACATAGCGACAGTATTCCGTTCGATGCATCGACGGCCATTACCGTGGGTACCTTTGATGGTGTTCACTGTGGTCACCGAAGCATCATCGACCGCATGAAGGACGTAGCCACGGCCAACGGTGAACGGACGGTTGTTGTGACGTTTGATCCGCATCCTCAGATCGTACTTGCCAAAGCAGACCGTGCACCGATCAGGTTGCTGACAAGCATTGATCAGCGATTGGAGCTACTGGAAGCTGCTGGCGTGGATGTAGCCGTCGTTATCGCTTTTTCACACGAGTTTGCGGCAACGCCCCCTTCCCAATTCGTGGTCGAGGGTCTGGTCAGGAAGATCGGAGTACGCCATTTCTTCATTGGCCACGACCACATGTTTGGTAAGGACCGCGAAGGTAATGTGGAGTTGTTGCAACGTTTGGCCACGGAGTATGGATTTGAGGTTGAACGTATCGACCCACTCGACAGCAAGGGAATCGTTGTTTCGAGTACCGTAATCCGCAAGGCGCTTGCCAATGCTGATGTAGAAGGTGCTGCTGTCATGCTTGGCAGGCCATATACAGTTCGTGGAATGGTAGTCCGCGGTGATCAGCGAGGAAGCAAGTTGGGCATTCCTACTGCGAATATTCGTCCAACGAATGACCATCAGTTACTACCAGGACATGGGGTTTATGTCGTATCATCGGTGATCAACGGCGTCCCCGTCATCGGCATGGCAAACATTGGCCGCAGGCCAACGTTCACAAATGATGACCAAACCACGCTCGAAGTGCATTATCTTGAGTTCGACGGAATGTTATACGACCAAACGGTTGATGTGGCATTCCACCAATTCATCCGGCCGGAAATGAAATTTGAAAGTGTAGACATGTTCCTCTCGCAGATTCGCGAGGACAGGGCCGTGGCTGCGGAATTTTCTGAATCCAATTCTCATACTACCATCAGATCTTCGGAGAAATCATGATCTCGAAAGAACGCAAGCAGGAGATCATCCAGCAACATGGCGGCAGTGCTGCCAACACCGGCAAGCCGGAAGTTCAGGTTGCTCTGCTTACGGAACACATTCAGGCATTGTCTTCGCACTGTGAAGCCAATCCCAAGGACCACCACTCCCGCCGTGGCCTTATCCAACTTGTCAGCAAGCGAAAGAACCTTCTGGGCTACCTCGCCAAAAACGATATCCAGCGCTATCGCGATATCGTAGCCAAGCTTGGCCTGCGGAAATAAGCTCATTGTTTGACGACGGCGCCCCGTGGCGCCGTCGTCTGTTTTACGACGTACCCAACCATCTTCAGTCGTGTCACTCTGAGACTGCTGCTCAACGCTGGGCCGTTATCTCAGGGTGACAATTAGCACACGATGAAGTGGTGACTTTTTCTCACTCTTTGTATTAACAGGATACATGAAAACAGTATCTCGAATGATCAACGGCAAAGAGCTGTCCTTTGAAGTAGGACGCTTTGCCAAGCTGGCAGACGCAGCCGTAATGGTGCGTTATGCCGATACCATGGTTCTGGTGACAGCACAAGCTGCGCCTGAACCAAAGGACCTTGACTTTCTTCCACTAACCTGCGAGTATCGCGAAAAGCACGCATCATCAGGTAAGATTCCTGGCAGTTTCTTCCGCCGCGAGGCGCGTCCAACGACGAAGGAGACATTGGCATCACGCCTCATCGATCGCCCTATTCGCCCCCTGTTCCCCAAGGCATGGCGTCACGAAACACAGGTTATTGCAACCGTGTATTCGTTTGACATGGAAAACGAACCCGATGTGCTGGCCGCACTGGGTGCGTCGGCTGCATTGTCGATATCGACAATTCCTTTCGAAGGCCCAATCGCCGAAGTACGTGTAGGTCGTGTGGATGGCGAGTTCATTGTCAACCCGACGATTGAACAAACTGCGGCATCCGATCTTGAAATCCTCGTTGCTGGATCCGACGAATCAATCGTCATGGTAGAAGGCGCATCGAAGGAAATCTCCGAGGCCGACTTTATTGCCGCACTCGACTTTGCCCACACCTGGATTCGCGAGCTGAACGCACTTCAACGGGAACTCGTTGCCCTCGTTGGCCAAGCGAAGACGGCAGTAGTTCCGAATGATCCGCCCGCCGATATCATTGCAGCCATCGATGCCGCCATTGTGCCAATGATTCAGCCGGCAATACGCCAGACATCGACAAAAGAAGAGCGTGGCAGCCTACGCAAAGCCATGAAAGAAGCTGCATTGGCGGCTGCAAAGGCCGTCGTTGAAGCCAACGAAGCATATGCCGAGCTTGCTGTCGAGAAGATCGTATCGTCTGCCGTCAAAAGCATCGAAGCACGCGAGATGCGGGAAATGATTCTGACGGAAGGACGCCGCCTCGACGGTAGATCAACAACACAGATTCGTCCCATTACTTGCGATATCGGCGTGCTGCCACGGCCGCACGGATCTGCATTGTTCACGCGCGGTGAAACACAGTCACTGACGACTGTTACCCTCGGCACAAAAACGGATCAGCAAATTGTTGATGGCCTCATGCCAACGTATGAGCGCCGCTACATGCTTCACTACAATTTCCCACCATTTTCCACGGGTGAAACAGGTCGCTTCGGCTTCACGAGCCGCCGCGAAATCGGTCACGGTGATTTGGCTGAACGTTCCTTGGAGCACTTCATTCCAGATGAACGTGATTTCTCCTACACGATCCGCGTTGTGTCGGACATTCTCGAGTCCAATGGCTCGTCATCGATGGCTACTGTCTGTGCCGGATCCCTTGCCTTGTTCCATGCTGGTGTACCCATGAAAAAGGCCGTAGCGGGTATTGCTATGGGGCTGATCAAGGAAGGCGACCGTGTTGCCGTGCTGAGTGACATTCTGGGTGATGAGGACTTCCTTGGCGACATGGACTTCAAGGTTACCGGAACGTCCGATGGAATCACGGCGTGCCAAATGGACATTAAGATCGGCGGCCTGTCCGTAGATATCATGCGCACGGCGCTTGAGCAGGCCAGGGTTGGACGTCTGCACATTCTGGATATCATGAACCAGACAATTGCCGAGCCAAATGCTGAATTGTCTCCATACGCACCGAAACTCACCACCATCATGATTCCTGTTGAAATGATTGGTGCTGTTATCGGGCCTGGCGGAGAGACCATTCGTGGTATTGTCAAGGACACCGGAGCCGAAATCAATATCGATGACGACGGAAGTGTTACCATTGCCGCCGTTAATCAGTCCAGCGCAGATGCTGCCATCGCCCGCATTCGCGACATCACACGTCCGGTCGAAGTGGGTGCTACGTACACAGGTAAGGTCAAGGAAATCAAGGAAGGCCTTGGCGCTATTGTCGAGATTCTTCCCAAAAAACAAGGCCTGTTGCACATCTCCCAACTTGACTATCGCCGCGTTGCTACCGTTGGCGAAATCCTGAAGGTTGGTGATACCGTGGATGTCAAACTCCTCGAACTCCAACCGGACGGCAAGATGCGATTGTCCCGCCGTGCCCTTCTCCCTGCCCCCGAAGGATGGGTTGAAGATGACAGGGGGCCTCGCGACCGCGGTGGCGATCGTGGCGGACGAGGGGGTAGGGATCGGGACCGTGGTGGCGACCGTGGCGGACGCTTCGGCGACCGTGATCGCGGCGGCTACGGCGACCGTGACCGTGGCCCACGCGACGACCGTGGCTACGGCGACCGTGACCGTGGTCCACGCGACGACCGTGGTTATGGCGACCGTGACCGTGGCCCACGCGACGACCGCGGTGGTGACCGCGACCGTGGCCCACGCGACGACCGTGGTGGTGATCGCGGCCCAAGGCCTCCACGCGACGGCGAACGCGGCGAGTTCCGCGATGGTCGCCCCCGCGAGGACAAGGGTCCGGCATTTGATGGTTTTGATGATTGATCAACAACAAGCCCCAGCATCCGCTGGGGCTTTTTTGTAGAAGTCTTTGTTTGGGCTAGAACACTCTGTTGCGCTTTCTTGGATAGCTCGTTGCACAGTGTGATTGAAAGCGCGTTTTACTTTTGGGGTGTGATCAAAACGTCTTCAACTCATTGCAAGCTTCTTTCGGTGTGTGTGGATGTCGTTGATGAGACACGACAATACAAAGTCATAAGGAAGGATCTCTGCTTCATCATAGTCATTCGACAACATGTCAAGCTGTTCCCTCAGGCGGTCTGTGAGCCGCATGATCCTCGTAGCTTCCATGCTTCCTCGTATCAGGTCGAACAAAAACGTAAGAAACAATCTGGTACGTTTGGCATTTTCTGCTTTGGCAATGTTACGTCTTAGGTATGCACGCAGAGAGTCTTCCAATAAAATCGCTTCATCCAGGGCTCCTTGTTGAAAAAGTACGAGGATTCTCAAAACAAGAATAGATGCGTTCAAACCTTGTTTAAACGCTGTGAGCTCACTACACTGTGATGGAAGTAAGTTTGGCACAACGGGACGAATTTTCTGGTCGATACCGTCCAACGTCTCTTCGCTATGATCAATAGCGTAACGAAGAAAAGACCGGTATAGAATCAATCTTTGTTTTCTGAAAGGTTGTAAGGAACTGGTGCCGAGTGCTTCGAGATCCAAATACGCTTGAACTGCTGCATTGAACTGTTTGAGCGATAGGTATACCAAAATGACATGCTCTTTATAAGTTATCCAATTCGATGACCCGCGTCGAAGACGCCTTTCTGCGTCTTGGGAAGAAGATAAACAAGATTGAATGTCACGGAGGCGACCATAGGCTGCTAACTTGTGAACCTCGAATTCGGCGACTGTAGACTCGGAAATACGAATTCTTGAAAATGAATCGTGAATCCTGGCAAGAATATTCGATGATAATGTGCATATCAAA
>JALOMA010000182.1 GCA_025455735.1 Candidatus Kapaibacterium sp. | reverse complement strand
AGGCAATTGTGTCCCAGCCCTATGCCGCTGCAGAGGCGGCTCCGACCCGGCGTAGTGGCACCATGGTGGCGGCAGCCTCCCTGGCAGTCCTGGGAGCAGCTGCATTGGTAACGTGGGTGCTTTCTCCGGACGCCACGGAAGTCCTGAAGCCAGCCAAACAACCCAGTATGCGTGGTACACGCCCTCCAGAAACAACAACCACGCCGTGGGAGGCCTCCACACAACGGCCAAGCCTGAATACCGTACAACGGCGGCATTCTAGGCATGCGCATGGCCTAACAGAGCCATCAGAACGGCGTATTGACGATGGACAGACATTGGCCGAACTATATGAACCCCGAACTGCTATTGAAATCGGCCTTGACGATTTGCCGCGCATGCATATCTGTGTTGATGCCGCCCGTGGAACCGTCCGCATACCGTATCATGAGTCGCGCCCGGGTGTTTCATGCCAACGAAAAGCGTTTACCATCAATCGTCTCCCTGGCACGGTAGCAGGTGGCCAATGTACCATGATGGCGCCATCGTGGGCAGAGCCCGTCTATGTGGAGGTGCAGTACGTTGAAGGAAAACGTCGAAAGATCGTGGGGCGAACGTCCTATCGTATGGCCGAAGACGTCTGGGTAGCTTCGCGCGCCACGGCCGTGCCATCGTTCGGTCGACGATTGATGGTACCAATCCGCTTTGTTGTTCCACCAGAACCAAGCGACGTCCGTGAGCGGTCCGCAGAAGTTACCCTTGTCTATGAAGCCTCCGAGGAACTTGTCTCCGTCTTGCCACGCACGGTTGGGCCCGTGCTTTCCTACGAGCTGGACATGCAGCGGCGAATTGAAACCGGCGAGCCCGACTCCGCCGTCTGTGGCGACGTGCTGGCCGCACCGATTTTAAACGTCTGCCGCACGCAGTCTGCTTCGATTGCCAACGTCCAGGTGTCCTACAATGCCACTCAGCCGGCTGCCATCTTCACATTGCGAAAGGCTGGATCCGTACGTGCACGGTTGTTTACGCTTGGTGGTGAACCTGCCGGCGGAAGTGCGCATACTGCCCTGGATGCCGGCCAAGTGTCGCTGCCCCTGGGGCCCAACCTCAAGCCGGGCGTCTACGTTCTGGTGCTGGATGCCGGCGGTGGTGACTATACGATTCACAATGTTCTCGTGGACAAGCCGCTGTAACTTGTGGCCCCTCTGGCGGGTCCCCCGCCGCGAATCACTCCAAGGAATCTCCCATGCTCCGTTTCTCCCTTCTTCTCCTCGTCAGTGGCTCTCTTGTCATCTCGGCCCAGGAGACGCCACGCCTTGGTTTGGGCCCGGCAGTAGGATTTACCGCCAACGTGTCCGTGCCGGAAGGGTTCCAAACAACGGGAACCCCCGTACGCCTGGCCCTCGGTCTTCAAGGCAGGTATGTGCTATCATCCAACCTGTTTGTGCGCGCTGGCTTGGGATTGCGGCTGGAACAAGCCGAATTCCTGTGGGCACCGGAGCAGCTGGTGATTCCGTGGCAAGCAAGAACCACTGGCCGGCTGGACGTTGTGGAAGTACCGCCTGGAAGCGTTCGCAATGTGACCTCTTCGGTGAGCTCTACGGCCTTCGAGTTTACTCCACAGCTCATTGCGCGCGTTCTGCCCTTTTCCAAGGATGGCTCGGAAGACGGTCTTTATGCTGGTCTGGGTATGCTGATCGACGTTGTCGGTGGGATCACGGAAGAGCAGGACTGGGAACAGGTGGACAGTCGACCACGCGACGCACCATCGACCTACACCATCACCTATGACGGTTCCGTTGGCATCGGCGGCATCTTCTCGGCAGGTGCCCAGTTCTCGTTGGGCAAAAGCCGCCTCTACGTGGACGTGTCCTACGTCACCAGGTCCGAGGGCGATACTCCCAACCCCTATGCCTGGCTGCCAGCTCGTGGATTGCGCACCGGTATAGCCTTGCTGTTCCCGCTCTAACCTCAACCTCCGTACTGGGTGGCCCCTCGCCCGTAGTATGGGAAAGGGGCCTTGGCACCATGGTCAGATTTCAATGTGCGATCCTACTTCCAGGACACGCTTTGCAGGGATGTTGAAATAATTGACCGGCGTACGGGAATTTCGATGCAGGAAACGGAAGATATGTTTCCGCCAGCGCGCCATGCCATGGCCATCGCGAACGGAAAGAGTCTCGTGCCCAAGAACAAAGGTCGCATCGGTGATGTCAACGGGAATGTCGAATTCCGGTAGATACGTCAGGTCATCCATCAAATTCAGCTGATCCATGAATCCATAGTGCAGAATCACTTGGTAGAAATTCTTCGGTAAGGATTCTACCGAGAATCGACGTTCATGAGGTACGTGTGCCGCCGTTTCGATTTGCACGGTAAGCAGGATAATGGTCTCGTGGCGGCATTTATTGTATTTGACGTTGGACACCAGGGCAGGTGGGGCCGAGCCCGAATAGCCGCTCATATACAAGGCCGTACCTTCGACGATGCTGTAGGTGTCGATCTGATGGGAGATAATATCGCCCAAGGATAAATTACGTTTCCGAATGGCATCGCCCAAGAGGGCCCGACCGCGATTCCAGGTTACCATAATGAGGAACGTCACTGCCGCCATAGCCAATGGAAACCAGCCACCGTCGAAGAACTTGACGATATTGGCTCCAAAGAACGAAACATCGATAACAAGAAATACCAGGGTAATCGAAAGCGATGTCGTAAGCGTCCACTTGAACAATCGTCTCATGGCAAAGTAGGCGAAATAGCTTGTGATGACCATCGTCGTGGTAACGGCAATACCATAGGCCGCGGCTAGTCTGCTGGATGAACCAAATTCCAACACCAAAAAAACCGTGGCGGCAAACAAAGCCCAGTTCATGAAGGGGATGTAAATCTGGCCACGCTCTTCACGCGACGTGTGAAGTACCTTCAAGCGGGGGAAATAGCCAAGTTGTAAGGCCTGCCATGTAAGGGAAAATGCCCCTGAAATAACTGCTTGCGACGCGATGATGGTGGCGAACGTAGCACAAATGACCAACGGAATAACACCCCACGATGGTACCATATGGAAGAACGGATTGTTCACTGTGGCCTCGATGGTGCCCTCGCGTAGTAACAAGGCCCCTTGCCCAAAATAATTCATGAGCAGGCAAGGGTACACCAAGGCGAACCATCCCCTGCGGATGGGAGACTTGCCGAAGTGGCCCATGTCAGCATAGACGGTTTCGCCACCCGTGACCACGAGGAAGACACTTCCCAATACCAAAAAGCCTTTCCAGCCATGTGCCACGAAATAGTCAACGGCATACATGGGGTTTACGGCTGCCAACACCTCGGGATTCTGAATCGTGGAGACGATGCCAAGGAAGCCCATCAAGGAGAACCAGAACACCATGAACGGGCCGAAAACGCGGCCTACACTGCCGGTGCCCCGTTTTTGGATAACAAAAAGCCCGAATAGAATGGCGATGGTAATGGGTAGAACGGAACTCTGCAGTGCCGGCGCCGACACCGTAAGGCCTTCGACGGCCGATAGCACGGAGATTGCCGGTGTAATGATTCCGTCGCCGTAGAGTAAGGCTGCACCAAAGATGCCCATGGCGAACATTAATGACATCTTGGCGACCTTGCCAGATGGGCTTACGAGCTCCATCAATGCCATGATGCCGCCTTCGCCCTTGTTGTCGAAGCGCATAATGAGCGCCAGATATTTGACGCAGATGATAAGCGTCAACGACCAGAATATCAACGATAGGATGCCGAACACTTCGGTGCGGCCTGGGGAGAGTCCGTAGTGATCCGAAAAGCACTCCTTGAGTGCATAAAGGGGCGACGTTCCGATGTCGCCATACACAACGCCAATGGCACCAATGGTGAGTGCCGCCAGCCGTGAACGCATCTGTGATGCGTCCGTACTCTCGTGGTTCATGGACGAACCCTACGGTATGAAACAAGTGCGCCCCGGCAAGCGGGGCGCAACAAAACTATCACATTTTCGGGCAGACCGACTGCCCGTGTTATGGTGACACTTCCATGGTTGCCGAGGTACCCTGAGGCGCTGGCCGAAAGCAGAAGTCGCAATGGGAATCGCCGTTGGCAATGGTAGCCGTGCGATGAAGCGAGGCCTTCCAGAGAGTTGCCATGGAGTAGTCCAGCGTGCAGGCAAGCGATGACGTACGTCCTCCCTGGCCAGCATCCGCGAACCACTCAGCAATCGGGCAATGCGTTACCGTGAATGCCACCTGATCCGCATGATGGTGCACGTGGCGCTTGAACGGGGAGGCAAAAACGGTGGCAAAGAGAGCATCCGTTACGCGGCGCAGAGCCTGGATCCGCGATCCGGGCAGAACGGAAGCCGCTGCATGCAGCAAACGCATGGGCACGCGGATGGACTCCCAGGTGATGGCGCGTGCTACCTCGTTGGCGCGGCTGCTAGGCACACCGATGGATTCCAACGCATGGGCTATAGCCACGGCGTATTGGAAGCGTACGATGGTGTATCGTACGGGGGCTGGATATGTGTGGGGAGCTGGGAGCGTGGATGCGTGTTCGGACATGGTGCGCAGAATTTCCAGCACCGTCTGCCGCGGATAGTCACGCAGGAGATAGCGCTTTGCCGTGCTGCGCATGTGGGCGCCAATGGCGAGGGTGATCATGAAACGTTCAGGGGCGAGGTGGTAAAGCTGCGTTATAGCGGTCGTGGAGGATAATCATGTGGTGGGCGGCATGGCCGGCAATGATGGCAGCAAGGGCTTGGACGTCGACAGGGGCGCCATTGGCGATGCCCTGCCGTAGCCAGGTGGAAGCGTCGGGCTTTCCAAAGGAATCGAAGAGGGCCACGGTGGAGGCACGAACGGCAGACAGCTCGTCGAGCAGATTGCTCCATGGCCGCTCGTTGGCATTGGATGCCAACACGTAGGCGTCTTCGTCGAAGCCCGGAAGGGGCGTCGTATCGCCACGAGCGATACGAAGGGCACGATCTGCCATGATACGTTCGCAGTCGATGAGATGCTGTACCAGCTCGCGGATGGTCCACTTCGTGGGAGCATATGAATACAGCGACGCGTCGTCGTCGACGGCGCGGAGCGTGTCCACGTCGCCGACGAGCGCGCGCAGCGCCGTTACCGAGGCCCCTTTCGAGAGGGCAACGTAGCGGGCATAGTAAGG
>JALOMA010000181.1 GCA_025455735.1 Candidatus Kapaibacterium sp. | reverse complement strand
GGTCTGGAGATGTCTGAGTTCGTCAGCATGACCTACTTGGGGGATCTAAATGACCAAGAACTGCTAGTACGGCCTCATCCACAGTGCAATCACATCAATTGGCAACTAGGTCACTTGATCGCTACCGAACACCAGTTCATCAACGGGGTGGCTGGCGGCACGCTGCCGGCATTGCCTGCCGGATTTGCCGAGAAGTACGATCGCAGCGCTGCTGGCTCTGACGACCCTCAGCATTTCGCCAACAATTAGTGAGGATGCTGAAGGATTCACGGGACAATCCACACCAAAAGATATCAAGACGTTGTTCGAACTGTTGCACCTGTACTTCGTGGCACCAAGGAAGGATAAGGATGCATTCACATCCTTGACGCAGAAAGTACGTACTCAGCTCGAAAACAAGGACAAAAACCCTGAGGCAGTCTTTCAAGACTCGCTTATGGCCATTCTTACGAACTACCACCCAAGAGCAAAACCGATTTCCGTTGCAGACATCGACGCCATGGACCTTGACAAGGTCTATGCATTCTATCGTCAACGATTTGCCAACCCTGGTGACTTTACGTTCAGCTTTGTTGGCAACATAGAGACTGATGAGTTCGAACGGTACGTTACCCAGTATTTGGCGTCGGTCCCTGGGTCATCGACAAGGGAAACGTACAAGGATAACGGTGTTCGGTCCACCAAGGGAGTCATCAAAAGAACAGTGGTTCGTGGAACAGAAAACAAGTCCACAGTAGTTATGACGCTGCACGGCCCAATGAGCTACGGGCCAAAGGAGCGCTATGACATCACGGCCCTGTGCGAAGTAATGGGAATACGACTTCGCGAGCAACTCCGGGAGGAAAAAGGCGGAACGTATACTGTCGCGGTGATACCGCAGATGGAGAAGCTCCCGGAGGAGGAATATGCAATCATGGTATACTTTGGTTGCGATCCCTCACGCGTTGAAGAGCTTACAAAAGCGGTGTCATCGGAGATTGAAAACATGAAGAATTCGCTTGTCGATCAGATTTACATCGACAAGGTTCGCGAGATTCAACTGAAGGAACGTGAAGTAAGCATGAAGCGCAATAGCTTCTGGATGAGCGTAATCCGTCAGTTTACTCGAGATCAAGAACCATATTCGAACGTCTATCTGCGCGATGGTTACATCAAGGCTTTGAGTCCAGAAGTGGTTCGAGAAGCAGCACGGAAGTACCTGAATACGCCAAATACTACAACCGTGATATTGATGCCAGAGCGTTCGTAGAATTAGGAAGGCTCGGAAATCTGTGTGTATAAACGACAAGGCAGCACATGAATGCATGTGCTGCCTTGTTTTGTGTAGCGGTATGCTATAGCGTCATACTTACGGAAAGATAGGTTAAGCGCGGAATAATGGAGCCGCCGTAGACTTGATAGTGACGGCGGTCGAGTAGGTTCGTGACAACCAGTCCTGCTCGTATGGCATCCGTTACAAAGTAGCCAGCATTTATGTTGACCAGGGCATAGCTTGGTACAAAACCACGAAAGTCACCGGCCAGCCACGCAAACCCTTCTACATATCGCAGTTGTATAGACGCATCCCATTCCAAGGGAGCGTTGTATGACAATGCCAGATTCACGCGGTGTGGAGATGTGTTCGGGGAGAGTAACATGTCGCCAGAGGCGAGGAAAGGATTGTTCGTCCGTGCTTCCAGAAGATTTGCTCGATAGTATGAATAGTTGGCACTCAGCTCCAATTCAGCCAGCAGGGAATACCGGACGTCAATCTCCACACCGAATTGCTCGACGAGTCCGAGGTTGGTATTGGAAACGACAAACGCGGCCGTGCCACCTTCGGTTGTGAACCGTGGTCTATCCTGGGGCGATAGAGCTGCATATACGATGCTATCGACCAGCGATGAATACTGGCGCAGGTTTTCTGGCAGTACGGTAGCGCTCGTCCACATCGCATAGTTTTCGTTCACACCGGGGAGAAATCCGGAAATGAAGTTTCGCAGTCGATTATAGTAAACGTCAACACCGACGCGAAGACGGGGCGTAAGAGATGCCGTATATCCAAATTCATAGCCGACATTCTCCTCAACGTTCAGATCACGGTTGCCAACACCAAGTGCCATTGGTTGAATGCCACGTGGATCGGTAGGCGAGGTAATACTTGTGGAGAAGAGTCCTAAGTCGACATTCTGTTGGCTACCAGTCAAGGATGATAACGTGTCGTTGATGCGTGTGTTCACAGGACGAAAGTTTACGGGCCGGCCTTGGTCATTGAGCGCGGGACGGAAGGTGTACCGACGGAACAGTTCAGAGAAATTCGCTCGTTGAAATGATCGGCCAATGCTGGCACGAACAGTGTGATTCTCCAAAGGAGAGTACAGTACGGCCATTCGTGGCGAGAATTGAGTAGGAAAGATATTCGCAACGTCTACCCGTGCCGTTGCCACTACCGTGACAGCAGAAAGGGGCTTCGCCGTTATCTGTCCGTAGATGCCAGCGGTACGAGCAAGGATGGGTTCGTTGGGAAATACCGTATTGTCCGAAGCTATTGACATATACTGGGCCTGTCCACCAACAACGTACTCAATGTCGTTGACGACCGTACCATTGTATTGAGCGTCCACTGCGAGGTCATAGGAGTCATCCAGAATGATTGTCCCAGGCGGAGCAGCAAGAATGCGCATTGTATCCACGGTTCGGCGAGCATTATATGACGTCTGGATATGAACGTCATCTGAATGATAGGCCAAACGGGCGAATGGCTTTTCGGATTGTGGTACGTGTATGCGTCCGGATCCAGCCAGCATGACTTCATTGCCAAACTGTGAGTAGCCAACTTCTCCAGTAAGGACCGAAGAAGGCGTCACGTCGTAATCCATGCGTACCGTACCGTAGGTTGCAAATGTCTGGCGATCGTCAAACGACAGTGCGTTCAACTCGCGTGTTGCTGGCCAAAGCGACGGATACTCCGATACGATGGAAGCACTGTCCGTGCGATTCTGTGCAAGATTCAGGGAGCGGCTATGTCCCAGAGTGACTTTGTAGGAAAGATCTCCCAACAGTCCGGCATGGCGTACATCACCGCGCATGGTATTGTAGTCTCCACCGAGTAGTGAAACTTCCGTACCGACGGATTCTTTCGGTGATTTGGTACGGATCGAAAGCACACCATTGAAGGCATTTGCGCCATACAGCGATGCGGCAGGTCCGCGAACCAATTCTATTGCAGCAACGTCATTCAGTGATGAAGCGAAGGAGTTCCACTCAACGGCACCTATTTGTTGCAACGAGACATCGCGGCCGTCAACGAGAACGAGCAGTCGTCTGTTCGTGCTGTTGTTGAAACCTCGTGTGTTGACATTAAAGTCCGTAGCTCCATTGCGAACGATGTCTACACCCGTCAGGCCCTCTAGGGCAGCACCAAGTTGATTGCCTCTGGCCTTCTGCTGTATTTCTTGCTCATTCAGAATTGTGACCGCGGCAGGTGTTTCGGTTATCTTTTCCAGCCGTTTACTTGCGCCATAGACTACCACGTCCTGGGAGCGATAGTCTTGGGCCGTCACTTCTACAATGAGATCGGTAGTGGTTCCTTCCAGGACGTTGACGTTCCGAACCGTTGTATCGCGAATACCGATTCCCTTCAATGAGATTGCCCTTGGTCCTGCCGGAATATTCGTCAGCCTAGCACTACCATCAGCCTTGGTGATGGCCTGACGTTTCGCAGCAGAATCAATCACGCGGACGTATCGAACACGTTCCGAATCTTCAGGGCAGACGAGGCGAACAAGAATAGAGCCGTCACCAGCAAGCAGGGATGGTGACATACCGAGTAGTAGGAAGAGCGTCCAAATGATGGTTCGATAGCCCTGGGCTGCACGATTCCGGCCCATCTCCTCGTATGCAGCAGGTTGGGTAGGCACGGAAGTGGCCAAACCGTCGACATAGCGATTGAACATGCTGAAGGCAGCGCCAATGGCAACGGCATCATGGATTTCCGTATCCGTGGCACCAAAGGAGCGAGCGTGGTCCATTGAATCGTCGATTGTATTCAGTTCCAAGGATGCTGTTGCCTTTGCTATTCTGCACAGTGCATCGAGTTTCGAAACTGGAGTTAGGTCGTTGTTTGTCGCAATGATGTTGTCGACAAATGGCGCATCTCCGTGGAGATGGGCAATGGCTATAGCACGGTGGATGGAGGTGCAGTACTCGCAGGAATTCTGATGCGATGCAGCTGTTGCAATCACTTCGCGTTCGCCAGGCGTTAGTGAGTGCGGGTCTTGCAATAGCACTGCGGCGAGTTCGTTGAGGAGGGAAGACGTTGTAGGGTAGGCCATCATCGGCCCTCGAATGCCTGGTGCTCCATCAGGTAGCTCAATGTGTGCCATGTTGCCCTCCAGGTCTTCGATAGCCGTTGGATACGAGGCGTTCAGCCAACACGTCGAAGTACGATGTGTCCGAAGGCATGTCTGTTGCGAGCCCGTCTACGTATCGATTGTAGAACGCAAAGAGAGCGGCAATAAGGGCTGTATCGTGGATATCGTTTGCATTGACACCGAGCGCAACTGCAGATTCCAAGGACTGCTTCATTCCATCGGCGTCGAGCGAACCTACTGCAGAGGCAAGGTCAAGGAGTGTGTTGAATCGAGGGTCGGGAGAGCTATGATCACTGATAAGGGCTTGCACGATGTCTTCACCTCCAACGTATCGCGCGGCAGTGGCTATGTGGGCTGCACTACAGAATTGGCATTGATTCCCAACGCAGACAACGCTGGCGAGCACTTCGCGCTCTCCATGTGATAAGCCATCCGGACATCGCATGACCGCTTGAGTAAGGTCGCGGATAGGCCCACCGGTCAGCGGAAAACGCTCCAACGGACCAGTAATTCCGGGCAAGTATCCATCGAGGTCAATGTGCGGCATTGGTTGCCTCCGCATAACCTTCAAGCGCCATACGCTCGCCCATACGTTCATACTCCTGTTCCGTTTGTGGCAATGGCGGCCTCAGCGCTTCCACATATCGATTGAACATGCTGAACGCGGCGGCAATCAAGACGGTATCATGGATGTCCTTATCAACGGCCCCAAAGCTGCGGGCACGTGCGACATGTTCGTCGGTAACACGGCGTCCACCGAGACGCACCATGTCGGCGATCGTCAATAAGGCCGACATCTTTGGAGAAATGTCCGAGTGGTCCTTGTGAA
>JALOMA010000180.1 GCA_025455735.1 Candidatus Kapaibacterium sp. | reverse complement strand
TCTCAACCAAAGAACGTCTTGACCGGAAATGTTTTGCTGTACGTTCTTTCTTGTCTACCAACGTACAAACTTCGACGTAAACCGCAAAATCAGAATACCGGCACTTCATTTCCGTAATTCGCAAGTGACCGCGCATATTTCCTATCTGGATCAAAGGAGCATTCAATCCAGTGTAAAGCATTTGCCCCATATGCCGCATTTGTTCGAATACGAGCCCCCGAACAGGTAATCTTCGTCGCCTATGAACGCGGCACTGCGTAACCAACAATGCAACCGACCATTTCTGCGTTATTGATACGTACGTATTACTAACGAGGTTTAGTATTGACTGCCAGAGAAACTACTGGTGTTTCGTCACAATCGTTTCGAGTGATAAGGAGTTCAGGGGGGTATATCTCATTTCCATAAACTTTCTAAACTGCCCATAACTGCTCATAACTGCCCACACCGTGCGTTTCCCAACAATGGTAGCTCCGGAAGGTGCTGCCCGTGATGGCCAATGGCTTGCCCGTCATTGGCTTCTGGTATCACCCCACACGGCAGGGAGCCGACGAGCCCGTAGGATGAGGGGGGATAATCAGGCCAGGATGTAACTAACGACGCTTCCCGTTCCATAGTCAAGCCAGACGCTCCCACGAACGTGGCACAAAAGCAAAGAGCCTCCCACAGGGAGGCTCTTTGTGTGTCGTCTTCGCTCGGAGCGAAATTACCGAGAGTAGTATTCGATAACGAGTGGTACTTCACAGACGATGGGAACCTCTTCGCGTGGTGGCAGATAGAGGAACTTCGCCGAGAAGTCTGCCTTGGAGACTTCCAAATATGGTGGCGGAACGGATGACCGGATTGCTTCCTGGAAGCACTCCAGCTTGCGGCTCTTTTCTTTCACCACAATCACGTCATTCGGCTGCACGGCATATGAAGGAATGTCTACCTTCTTGCCATTCACAAGGATGTGTCCGTGGCGTACATACTGGCGTGCTGCGTAAATCGTGCGCGCGAAGCCGCAACGCATGACGACGGAGTCCAACCGCGATTCCAACAACTGTACCAACAGATCGCCAGTGTTACCAGTAAGGCGGGATGCCTTGGCCATGTAGTTCGTCATCTGACGCTCGTGCACGTTGTACTGCACGCGAAGCTTTTGCTTCTCAATCAACTGCTTTGCGTAGTCCGAAAGCTTCGGACGCCGGCGGCTGTTGCCGTGTTGACCAGGAGCGTGGGGCTTCCGGTCCATAATCTTGCGTGCCTTTGGGGTAATCGCAAAGCCAAGCTTTCGCGACAACCGCACCTTGGGGCCATTGTACTTCATGTGTACCTCGCTACCCATCCGTAGATGGGGCAACATTGTTAAACTGTGCCGCCCCAGGGGTACATCCATGAAGGCGGCGTAATTGTCAAGAACGGCAAAGATACGGGGGTTTTCCACAGTAAACAAATCAAACCGCCATACGAATGGAGCTGATTGTAACCACATGACAAGGCCGTAGGTTGTGTGCCTATGCCGGTATCGCTCACCGATCGGAACCGTCTGGATGCCCTGTTCGCGCGCGTGCAGGCCAACGACGCTTCCGCGTTTGCCCTTCTGCATGCTGCCTTGGCCCCGCAGATGATGGCCTATTGCCTGTCGTTTACGCGGGACTTCGATGCGGCCGAAGATGTCTTCCAAAGCGTCATGGTGGCCGTCTTCGAGCACCGCCACTCCTACAACCAAGGCAACCTGACGGGGTGGCTGTTTACGATTGCCCGCAACGCCTGCCGTACATGGGAACAACAGTCCCGCCGGTTTGTGCCGCTGGAAGCCGATTCCGAACCAGCTCCCGAATCGTCCGCTCCCTTCGATGCCGATGAGATTTCGCTGATCCAACGCGAAATCCTGAAACTTCCCGCTCCCTTCCGCTCCGCCGTCCTGCTGCACTACTTCGGTGAGCTATCCGTAGCCGACATCGCAGCCGCCGAAGGCATTTCGCCCTCGCTGGTGAAAATCCGCCTGTTTCGCGCCCGCAAGTTGCTGGCCCGCACGCTTCGCTCACTCGTCCCACACCTGTCATGATCGACCTTGAATCGAACCTTCGCAACGCCGGCGCCGATTGGCGCAAGCGCTCCCTGGACGCCATCCGTACGTCCGAACAACGAATCGTCGCCATGGCATCACCAGCCCCAGCCACCTTCGTGATACCGTCCCTGGCGGCCATCGTCGCCGTTGGCGTATTGGCAACCGTCCTCCTGACGCCCGTACCCACTCCACCGGTATCGAGCCAGAAGGTCGCCGTGCAGGCGCCGCCAGCAATCACCATGGCACCGCTGCCTTCCCGGCCTGGCCCTATCAACCCGCCTAGCGAACACCGGAGCACCCTGGTTGCAACCGTCGAACGAGAACCCGCCGATGCCATCGTGTCCCTGGAACGCACCGCCGATGCCCTTGCACCAACGGACCCCCTGCGCGCATGGCAACACTACGATGCATTGTATCGGACGTGCAAACGCACCGGCGATGCTCGTGCAGCTTCCTTCCGCACGAAAGCCATGAGCCTGGCGCGCCGCCTGGGTGATTCCACGTGGACGCCCGACTAGGGCCGGACCCGCATGCGGCCTGTGCGACGCTGCAACCGAACCGTACATGCTTTCTCTGCAGAGACAGCCCCGTCTGCCGCGATGGCTCTTGCCCGTACCGTCACCGATACGTCCGACATCGTCTCGATATTCGCAATCAGGCTGGCCAACGCCACGGCCAGGCGCTGCTCGCCATTCCGCCAGATATCCCTGCGAACCTCCTTACCATCCACGTCGATGGCCAACGCCACGGCCTGAACGTCACCAATCGTTGTGATGTCCGCCGTCAGCATTGCCTCCACGTCACGCTCCGCCAACTCCACCCCACATGTTACCCCCACCTCACCCAAGGCAGGGGGCGGGGCCACCAGACGCACAACACGCCGGCCAACGTTCCAGCGAACGGTGTCCATCGTAACCGAGCGTATTGTATCTACGGATAATGTCTCCGTGGCAACATACAGACTATCGCTTTTGCGCCCGGGCGTAAGTCTCACGACAGTATCGGCAACAACAACGGTGTCCATCACAACACGTCGTACGTCACTGGGCAGTTCGCGAGGAATCGCAACAGGCGGCAACAGGGGTTTACCATCCGGTTCTGCAACCCCTGATACATCCACGCCACGTTCCACATCACCACGTTCCGATGCCGCCGAGCGGCTGCGCGCAACAACATCGATTCGCAGTCCAATGGTCAGTGGCATCGTCGTGCCCCCACGGTTGGCAGGAAAAAAAGCCACATCGGCAACAAGCCCTGGGCGAAGATCAAAGGCCGACGAGATGGGAATCGTAAGAGCGGTTACAAGAGAGGCGTGAGGCACTACGCCCGGCATTCCGTTACGCACGGACACGTCGCCAACGGAGCGCGTGGCAGAGCCGCCATCGACGAAGGTTGTCCCCACAGGCGTTTCAATCGTTTCCTGCATGGACCAACCGGAGCGCATGGAGAGCAAGAGTCCTGGACGAAGCGACACGTTCAAACGGCCCAACTGGAGCGAGGCAAAGGCATCGACCTGGGTCCACAACACACGTGCCGTTACATCCCTGCGAATGGAGCCCTCCGTGGGTACTCCGTTTACTGCCACCAGGATCGAGCGCCGTCCCGTCAGGGAGCCTTCCGTGCGCGTTATGGAAACAAGGCCCCCAACTTCGAAGCCCGTGGCAAGCGGATGAAGAAGACCGAACGACGCACCGTACGACGGCAAGAATGCGGCCCCCACCGTGATGGGGCGGGTAGGAGAAACCGTTGGTGAAGAAAGCTCGGGACCAAATCGCCGGTACCCACCCTCGATGCCAACAAGGCCACGGAGCTGGGCAACCGATGGGATCGTTGTCAGAATCATCAATGCGATGACAATCAGTGGAGCGGCTGGCATGATGGCAAACTACGGCACTAGGGTGAGGTATGGCACAAAACCCGACGTGCCGCTGGGCGCTCAAGCGCCAGGCAACACGCCGGGTTTCGATGATGTTCGGTAGTTGGGACGTGCTACCGACTGTGTGGGATCAATACACGATGAATCGTGCCGCGTAGCTATAGGTGCCAGAGGTAAGCAGGAGAGTGTAGACGCCGCCTGAGAGCGATGCCGTTGGAATCGTAACCATGCCACCATCCCCAGAGAGTTGGTTGGACACGTCGGAAACCACCGAGCCGCTGCCATCAAACAGAACCAGACGTGCCGATGCACCGCCAACCTTCACTGTAGCAACGATGCTGGCCGAACGATCGGCGCGTGGTGCGGACAACACCATGGACAGTGGCCCCGCGTTGGCATTGACAAGGCTACCTTCGGCATCCAGAACCGATACGGTGCCGTTGAATACTTGTATCGGACGGTCAACAACGTTGCCCTGGGCGTCCTTCCACTGCAGATTCGCAATCTCGACGGTTGTGGACGCAGCGTTGCCAAGAAGTACGGTGAAGGGAAAGGCCCCTAGTGTACCCGATCGGTCGATCGTGCTGCGATACCGCGTAGTGCGTTTGCCATCGGTTGTACCGTCGCTGATGATGTTGGACGACTCGACTGGCGCCAAGACCGTCGCATTGTAGATGAGATCCACTTCGCAGGTCGTCAACGCATCTGGCAGGGCTGTGGTTGTGGTCAGGGAAACGGTTGTGGTCTCGCCAACTTCGGCTGACGTGGTGGAAACGGCAACAATGATGGGGCTTGCTTCTTTGGGAATGCCGTGGAGGTTGGCCCGAACAGTTGTGGACCAATTGTCGGTCACATCCATGACATCACGAAAGGCGCCGTTCCATTGTTCTTCGGGAGGACTGTTGAATGTCACCTCCAGAATAATGGTATCCGACGCTGGATCTTCTGGCCCACTGCCAAAAGATAGCGGCTTTGTAACCGCCCTGGGATTTACTTCACGAATGGACCAAATCTTCGTGACGTCATAGTCAAGTCGTGTTTCCAGTCTGAGATTAACACCAGGCAGCTTGGGGTCGTGGCGCACGATATACATCTGCCCCGTCACAGGTTGTTCGGGCTCCGCTTCAAGGCGAAGAAGAGTCATGCCTTGTCCTACGATAGGCAGGACGGAGAATCGTGGCAGACTCTCTCCTTGTACTGCGATGGTAACGGATGGACTGAACTCGGCGGACAGCACCATGGTACCCGTTGTT
>JALOMA010000179.1 GCA_025455735.1 Candidatus Kapaibacterium sp. | reverse complement strand
TACTTCTCAGCGCCGATGTACCTTCGTCGGATCTCACCGAATGGCTGCTTTACGACATTGCTGAACTAGGGTCCGAACTGCTAATTGTATTCGATGATGTACACGAAATCGAAGATACTGACACACTCAATGTCCTGCGCGCTCTTCTTGAAAGGGGCCCTGCCTCCCTGAAAGTTGTCCTTGTGTGCCGCAATGATCCCATGCTTCCACTTGCTCGTCGGCGGGTCCAGGGAGATTTGCTGGAAGTCCGAGCCACAGATCTGCGAATGAATACTACGGAAGCTTCGCAATTGTTGGAGAACTCGGGGCTACGGGAGTTGCCGCGCACAGTTATCGAAGGACTCGTTCAACAGACAGAGGGGTGGCCAACAGGCCTGCGCCTCGCCGCTATGGCGCTGATCGACAATGAAGAGCGCTTGGCTAATAGTCAACAAGGTGCTCCTACGGACATCTTTACCATCGATTTTCTCGTTCAAGAAGTGCTCGGAAATCTCAAGCCGGACATTCAAACAACGATGACCGTCATGGCTGTTCTCGGTGAGTTCAATGCAGCACTCGTTGATGCCATTGTTGGTAAAGAACTTGGCACCGCTACTCTCGCCTTCCTTCAAGAACGGAATGTGTTTTTGGTTCCGCTCGATGCCCAACGTGAATGGTTTCGGTTCCATCATCTGTTGAGAGATGTGCTTAGGGAAGATGGTCGACATCACGTACAAACAGATGTCGTCCTGTCCGCTGCGGCAACGTGGTTCCTGAAGAATGGTCGACCGGAACAAGCCATGCCCCTAATGGCGCGTATTCAATCGGACTCCGTTGTGGCGCAAACCATCCTTCCTTCGTGGCTTCGTTTGCGTACAAGTAGCACGGCTACGGAGTGCCATGCTCTGCTCCTACGGGCCAAAGACCACGCCCAACATGATCTGCGTTGGCTAATTCTAGCAGCTGAAGTATCGTTGGCGCTCTTCCGAGGTGAAGAGGCAGCAGAATTGCTGGATCGTATTGGTGCCTTACTGCCAACGCAACGTGTTGAAGGCATTCATCACGATCTGATGTACGTTATCCACCAAGGCCTCCTTGGCAGTTACTACCATGATGTTGGAGGTCCCGAAGCGTCGTTGAGGTATATCTCAGCAGCAATAGAACGGCTGCTTTCCAGACCGTGGACTGGCTGGACATCCGATATTTCCGACATGGCTCATCTGAAGGTACTGTTCGCAGGCTTGTGCACCGCGGCCTCCGATGCCTCGGTAGCGTTGGGTAACCGGCATGCGATTGATCACTGGTTACGGCTAGCTTACGATGCCGCTGTTGCCTCTGGTGACGAATCCATGCAGACAGATGCTCTGTTTCAGCGGCTGCGTGCGCAAGGATGGATGGGCTGCTTGAATGAAGCACGCGTAACTCTACATCAGATTGAAAACTCCCCAAAACTGCTGCAATGGCTGTCTCGGCCTTCTCTTCGCTTGGAGTTTCATACGTGGAAACTGAGACTCGCCGTTGACTCTGCCGATTTAGCCATTGCTAATGACGAGGTGTTTCACATTCGCCGTGTTTACGATCAAGCACCTCGATATGTGAAGCCTCATCTCGTGACAGCGCTGCAGGCAGAGCATCGACTTTGGATGTTGAGCGGAAATCGCTCGAACCATCGGGCCGTCTTGGAATTGTTCAGAAGTCTTGACTTCGGGGAATTCCAGGCACGGTATGATCTCCTTGCCGAGTCAATGGAGGTTGCTGCGGCTATTCACTTTGGTGACCGCGCCTTTGTCTTACGATGGATGTCGATCGAATCTGAACGTGGTGTCCTTGATGCCACGTCAATACCGACTGCTCGCTATGACGAATTGTTGAAGCTATGTCTGTATCTCTATGCTGGACTCGTATTTCGTTACGGAGAGTGTCTCGTAGAGACCATTGATGCTCTCGCTGCCGTTGCAAGTCAGCGACGCATCCCCCGACTATCCTCGTACATCCTCCCGGTTGTGGCATTATGGTACGAACACCATGCCGCGACCGACAAGGCACTGAAGACGTGGAAACAGTTCTTGAACGAAGTTGTCGAGGAACATAATGTGTCAGCGTTGTTGCTGGCCTTGCCAGAGTCAAGAAAGGTCCAGACAATATTGGCTCAGATGTCCGTGACGTCCGAGAAGGCACGGCGTGTCCTTGAAAAGGCGAATGAAACGGTGTTTTCAGATCTACTAGTGGTAGACTTTGTTCCCTCGGCACAATTCGATCTCACACCAAAGGAAAAACAAGCGCTTCAATGCTTGCTACGTGGCTTTTCGAATAGGCGAATTGCCGAAGCACTTCACGTTGGTCTTCCTACCGTAAAGACACATCTCAGAAATTTATACGAAAAACTCGGTGTTCATTCGAGATCCGAAGCTGTAGCAAAGGCGCGCCTACTGGATTTGCACGTCGACTAAGGGTCCAAAAGACAGTCTCACGTGCTACATTGCGGTTCTGCATCGTTATGGAACCTCTATGCTGCCTTTATTGAAGACGAAGATCAAACGTCCGCCAGTTCGTCCCGACCTTTTGGAGCGATCCGATCTCTTTCGTCTCCTCGATCAGTCCACCACCGTCCCTCTAACGATCGTATCGGCCCCAGCTGGCTTTGGGAAAAGCACGCTGGTTTGCTCATGGTGCGAGGCCAGAATGATACCTGCAGCATGGTTCGCTTGCGACGCAGGAGACACCGATCCAGTCCGTTTACTCCTATACATCGTATATGCCATTCGGTTGGTGCGCCCCGCTTTGCTGGAACATGTTGAAGCAGTTCTTCAGGCGCCACCAGTAGACATGGATACCGTCCTTGCCGAGATAATTGATGAGCTCGCAGAACTCGATCAAGACCTGATCTTGGTCTTTGATGATGTGCATCTGGTTGCCGACGACCTCATGGTGCGTTTGCTTTCACCGCTTGTGTCCCATACGTTGCCGCATGTTCACATCATCTTGATAGGCCGTGCGGAACCATCGTTGCCGCTAGCACGATTCAGAGCACAAGGGCGCCTTGCTGAACTGCGCGCAAACGATTTGCGCCTTGCCGAAGATCGTGTCGTTGAGTTGTTTCAGACCGCATTGGGTCTTCCGCTCACGGAACAACAGGCGCATGTCCTTCACGAAAAAACAGAAGGATGGTTGGCAGGGCTTCATCTTGCCGGACTCTCACTCAAAGGTCGAAGCGACAAGGAAGCCGCAGTTTTGGCTCTCGCAGAAAGTGATCAATACATCCTTGACTATCTGCTCGGAGATGTACTCGACGGGCTTTCTGAAACGTTGCGACGGCAGCTCTTGCGCCTGTCCATTCTCGAACGTTTTACCGCAGACCTTGTAGGAAACGTCGTGGGTGCTCCTGGTGACCGTGTCGTTGCCGAGCTCGAGCGTCACAACCTCTTTCTCGTTCGATTGGATCACGAATCCCAATGGTACCGGTTTCATCACTTGTTCGCCGAGCTGTTGGAACGTCACCTGTCACGTCGTTATCCGGTTGAAGTTGACGAAGTCCTCCACGCCGCCGGCATTTGGTATGCCAGGAATGGTCACGCTTCCGATGCAGTGCGCTGTATGGAACGCCTCGTACCAGGGCCGGCAATGGCAGCGATACTCAGTGAGCTTTGGACGTCAACCCTCCAGGACGGGGAAGCGGCAACCGTGCTTCAGTCAATCGTAGCTCTGCCGCCTATGTTGCGCGATAGAGACATTCGCATTCAAATGCTGTTTGCAAATGTCGCCTTCCATACGCTTCGATTTGAACTGGCCGACGAAATTCACGAGAATCTTCGAACCCTCGTTCGTGATCCTGACCTCGATCATACCATTCGTCTTTACGTTGAGGCCACCATCGAGGCACTAAATGCACGATCCGAGACGAATGTGCATGGATACGCCGATGCCGTAACGCATCATCAACGCGCTATATCGCTGCTCTCGGAAATCGAACCATCGGAGGCCGCCACCGTTGGCATTGGCTCCGAAGCACTACGACAAGCAATCTTCAATCATGCCATCTACGTGGCGCGTAACTACCATGGACTGGCACGAGTCGCACAAGCCTCAGATTATCTCCGGTCGTACAGACGCAATCAAGTCGAGCCCTTGCCCGTTGAAATGGAGTCGATTCTCGAACAGGATTTGCTCCGTGGTTGTATCCTAACGGGCGACATCCGTGCAGCCATGGTGCACGAAAAAATCTTGACGACAATGGAACAGTCTGGTCCTTTGGTGATGAGTGGCCCACATGAAGTGGACTATCGTACCCTTCAAGCCAGAATGGCTTTGGATAGGGGAGACATCGCCATGGCCGAAGCCCGCCTGTTCGATGCATACGCGATTGAACGTAGAAATCGATTCGTCACGAGGACACGACTGTTCAACGCCTATATGACCGAACTGCGGATGAGGCTCCTCCTTCACGATCATGAGCGCGTCGATGAATTGCTACGAACGTTGGACACGCTTCGTTTCCCCACGTTGGTTGAATACTACAAAGAAGTTGTCGAGTCCATGAACGTCTTCGTAAAGCTCATTCGTGGTACCATGGATGCTGTAGAACGCTGGATGGACTCCGTGCAAGCGTCTCGACTGATCGACTGGCAAGCTCCCACGAATCAGCTGCTGGGGCGGTTAACCACTCTTTCCCTTTACGCACATGCTGCTGTGCGAATGGGGAGAATCTCCTTGATCGACACTATTTCCAACGATGTTCTTGCTTTCGCACGTGCTAACCAGCTTGAAAGAATTGAGGCCGAATTCCTGATTATCGATGCAATTGCCCACGATTCCACAGATGGAGAGCGTGCTCTGGAATCCACAAGGCTGGCAATTGAGATTATCGAAAGAACCGATTGTATCGCCCCTCTCTATCCATGTCAAGATATGCTCGTTGACCTCAAGAACATCATAAGGAAGGTCCCGCTTTCCCCATCGGCAGATGCAACCATTCAACGTGCCTTCCACGTGATGACTTTGGAAAGGCGTGATCGACGCTCGTGGGCTGTCGAATCAGAAAATCGCCGACGCTCTGTTCGTTTCGTTGGCAACTGTCAAAACACACCTATACAACCTCTATCAGAAGTTGGGAGTGACGAACCGGGCGGAGGCCATCATTCGTGCCGCCGAGCTGGGCCTCGCCACGCAAGATTCGCCACGATTCTAGGCATCGCAAGGTTGACCGAATTCAACCCTTGGGATGAAGTTTCTCATCCCTGACAACCCGGATGTTTGTATCCTGTATACTAGGGCACGGCATCGTACTCCTAGGCACATAAACGTCCCACCATTGTCCCTAGGTGTTGCATGTTATCACTACCTGCCTTCCCAAAACACGTGTGGATTCGCATTGGAATCTCACTTTTGTGTGCGCTTTTTGCTGTGCCCTCCTTCGCACAGATCGACGGTCTTAGGCCCCTTCCGGAATCTACATTGAATACGGGAACAAAAGTCACCATTACCTGGACCTACGGGGCACAGAGAATACCAGTCGATGAGCAGATGATTGTTGAGTATGCAATTCTACCCAGCAATGGGACTGGAATTCAGTTCTTCTCTATAGCCTTGTTAGCGTGGGATGAAACGCAGACAGAACTGAATGTCCCAGCTATCGTGCCCGAAGATGCCAGGCTTATACTCCGGTTAACGGAAACCGACAATGCTGGAGATGGTACCATTATTGGTTCACTTGAATTCCTGTATTTCGTTGAGGAGGCCTGCAACACTCCAATCGTAGAACCTTTGAACAGCATTGTGAACGCATGTGTCAATTCTAAAGTTACCATCGGTGTTAAGAATGTCCCAAGCGCACTTGCGTACCGTTGGTTCCAACGTGATACTTTGTTTCAGACGACAGTAGTGCCAACCGTTGATGTTCAAATCAATGGCGAAGATGACTTTGGAACGTATCGTGTGGAAATTGAGGACAGTTGTGGAGCACTTTCTGATATCACGGATGTTACACTGATCAAGGAGCACGATGCTCCTGTGGTAACGCGACAACCATTCGTCACTGCGTCCACAGTTTGCACCGGTTCCGAAGTTCGCTTCGGCGCATCAGCCTCGGGGGTTTCACTTCAGATACAGTGGTTAAAGGACGGCCAGCCCATTGACGGTGCAACAGCAATACCGTACACCATCACCAACGTAGGCAAGCACAATCAAGGTGTGTACTCGCTTCGAGTAACAGGCGCCTGCGGCTTCGTAACCGTGTCCGAAGATGTAACCTTGACGGTAGTATCTCGCCCTACAATCATTAAGCAGCCTGTGACAACCACAGCTTGCATAGGTCTGCCAGCTTCACTGTCGGTTCAAGCAGAGGGAACTGCTCTTACCTATCAATGGCGCAAAAATGGCGCCCCAATCAACGGTGCCAATGGCGCCACACTTACAATAGCTACCGTCGAAAATGCCGATCTAGGGACATATGATTGTGTCATAACGAGCCTTGAAACTGCCCCAGCTGGATGTGACCGAACAATTACTTCTGGCCAGGCGCGCCTTGTAGCAGCTCGTTCGCCCGTCATCACGCAGCAGCCAACAGCAGAAATTGCCTGTATTGAAGAGAGTTTCACAATGTCGGTAAAGGCCACTGGCACGGAACTGAGCTTTCAATGGTATCTCAATGATCGTGCAATAGAAGGGCAATCGACAGCCACATTGACGATTCCCTCTGTCAAGCGGACATCGGCCGGGAGCTATTATGTGGTAGTTGCCAACTCATGTGGTAACAGTGTTCAGTCTGAGGAAATCCCTGTTGTCGTACTTGAACGCCCCCAATTCAGTCAGCAGCCAGCTGATGTGTCCGTCGTAGCTGGTGGTTCACTGCAAATCTCCGCCAAGGCTGTTAGAGCAACCTCAGTCGACTGGTACCGCAATGGAGTGCTCGTTGCCTCAACTGCGGACGGCAATCTTACGCTTGAGAACGTCTCCATGGCTGCCTCCGGAACGTATTCGGCCCGTGCACAAAATGCCTGTGGTGAAGTCGTGTCGAACCGCATAACGGTTACAGTATTGCCAGTCACTGAACCAACGCCACTACTGTCGACATCTTCAACAGCTTTGGACTTTGGTACTGCTCCCATTGGCCAACGTGGTGATACGTCCCGTACGTTAACGCTTCGAAACACTGGAAATGCTCCGCTTGCAATTACAAGCATTCAAGACGCATCCAATGCACCATTCCCCTTTGGCCTCGCAGATGTTATCGTCCTTCCAATATCCCTTGCTCCAGGGGAACAGGTTGAAATTCCAATCGCGTTTACCCCGTTCGCTGTAGGCCCTGTAACGAGGAAGCTGGAAATCGAAAGCAACGATCCCAATGGACCAGCCACGGTTGAGCTGTCAGGCATAGGCCGACTATACTATGATGGTGTGGCCAACATCAACTTTCCGGTGACTCCCATTGGAACCAGTTTTACGTCGTGCCTTGAACTCACGAATGCAACAGACGAAGAAATCACGCTCGAAACTGCTGGCATCTCAGGGCCCCAAGCCGAAGTATTTGATGTGGAGTCGACGTTCCCACTAGTCCTTCCTGCGCGAGGTAGCACACAACTCTGTACGAAGTTTACGCCGAGAAGTACCATGACTGCCACGGCAACGGTCAGCATCAACTCCACGCGAGGTGGCAATGCAACCATACGTGTCGAAGGGAATGGCTCAGGGGTCTCCTCTGTGCGCTCCGATGTTCCTGTTGATGTTGCCATGGCCCCTAACCCAACTAGTGGTATGGTCACATTCCATGTGGAAGAGCCTGTTAGAATCCAGATTGCAACGATGCAAGGTCTTGTCGTCGCAACCACAGCTATTGAAGGCACATCAACCATAAACCTTGCAGATTATTCCATTCTGGCTCAAGGTACATATGCAGTTACCGTCACCGGTAAAGTCGGTAGCAAAACGCTGCTTTTGCAGGTCGTGAACTAGTCAACCGCCACGACGTCAAAACGTCAAAACGTCAAAACATATATCCCTTCATGCGACCGCGAGTTATTCGGCCGGAGCTACCTTTCAAGCACGCCGGCCGTGCTCACGGTAATATTCTCATCACTCCATGAGAGGTTCTCCCTGAGTTTGTTCGCTCTGCCATCGCTGCTATTCGTGTGATAATGTGGCGAAGCCACGGAAAGTCCGTCTCGCTGTCCTCGGCTACCTAGTTTGTACGGTGTGTAGGATCAGACTCTGGACACGTCGCGAATGCCACACTGGTCCGTTGGGCTTGATCGAAACGATGGTTCTTGGATTCTATTACGGCGATTCCCTGGGGTAGGACCTTTACAACGAATTGTACCATCGTCTTGGAATGGGTGGAGTGGGTTAAATAAATCGGTCCAGTACTAATTGAAACAAATGTCTCAAAGGAGCAATGCTGCGGAAGAGTCAATGCAGCGATGAACAGATCGTAGGTGTCGTTTGCGAATCCCATGCGCAAGGGGTAGAAGCCACGGCGAAGAAGTACAAGGTATCATCACACACGATCTACCGATGGCGCAGGAAGGACGGAGATATGGGTCCGAGTCAGGTCTCGGCGCTTAAGCGGATCATGCAGGAGAACGCTCGTTTGAAGAAGCTGGTAGCCGAGCGTGATCTTAAGATCGACGTGATGAAGGAGATCGCATCAAAGCAGCCGATGCGATCGGCTGAGGGTAGGCGTACGGCAGCGAGTTCAGGCCGTCATGTACGCCGTTCGTTGAGGGCTGGGACAACGTAGGGCAACGGCCTTGCTAGGAGTCTTCCGTTCGATGATGACCTTATCGGCTCCGACAGCTGATTAAGGATGCCCCCATCAGGACGATCATCCGTGACGTCATGTCGTAGCATCCACGTGGCGAAAGCGTCTGGTGTACGGTTGGATGCAGGAGCAGGGGTATGACTATTCGGCATGCACGGTGTGCCGCGTCTATCGGCAAAGCGGCTACGCAGCACAGTGGCGAACGCGATCGCGCACAATCCGGCGAGGCGTACGGATCAATCCGACAGCAATACAACCCCATGCGGTCTGGTGCATGGACGTTGCCGAGGATCGACTGAGGACAGGCCAGAAGATGATGGCACTGTTGGTCAAGGATGAAGCCACGTCGTTTGGCCTCAGCATTACCCTACGGCGATCATGCAAGGGCTCGGATGTCGAGGCAGTCCTCAACGAGCTGGTTGCCCAGCATGGTACGCCGAAGTACATTCGTTCGGACAACGGAGGCCAGTTCATTGCCACCATCGTACAACAGTGGGCCAAACGACACCATATCACACTGGCAACCATTCACCCTGGCAAACCATGGCAGAATGGCTTTGCGGAGAGCTTTGTGGGAACGTACCGACGGGAAGTCCTCAACGCGGTGATCTTCATGTCACTCGCTGAGGCACAAGCGATCTCTACCATGTGGCTGAACATCGTCATTACCGAACGACCACATAGCAGACACGACTATCGACCACCAATCACTGCATTCCAAAAACATGCAGCCTGACACCATACTATAACCTGTCACTGGACCGACAAATCATACCTACTCAGTATCTACGTTGACTACACAATAGTCCATCTTCGATTAGTACTTTGCGACAAGTTCTCTGAAGTGCTGCCAACAACTTCTGTCCATGCTATGCTACGTATTCGTTCTTTCACCTTATTGCTATTGAGCGCTCTGCTGTATGTGCTGATCGTTCGTTCAACATATGCACAAAACATGTCACACTATACGGACAAACGTGTCGGAGACACTATCTGGATTATGCCGAGTGACACGGCACAACTACATTTCTACGCTTTTCTCTCTCAATCCAGTTGCTTTACTAGTACGCGCTCTCTTCCGGTGCTCCAAGACCATCTAAGGAAGCTTGGATCACTGGACATGACAGCATTCGTAATGACATCAGATGTTGGCTCGTTGAACACGATGGCGGAAGTCAACAAGTGGCAGTTTCGGGTTCTTGCAGATCCAGGCGAAATGTACTTTGGTCGATACGCCGTGAAAAAGGCGCCTTTTGGTATTCTGGCCAATAGAGAAGGAAAAATACTCGCACTTGGTCCGATTGGATCGACTTCGTATGACTGGGGAAAGGTAAGCATTAGTGTTGAAGACATCGTCTCCAAGCGTCAACATCTGCGTAATGTTACATGGCAAAAGAAAGTAAAGCTCGATAGCAGTGAGGCCTTAACTGCGGTAGGACTGCAGCGTC
>JALOMA010000178.1 GCA_025455735.1 Candidatus Kapaibacterium sp. | reverse complement strand
AGTTTACCAGAACCAACAGGAGTGCGGCTAAGCTCATTTGTGGAGAGCCGGTGTAACAGATCCAGCGAATCTGCACCAAGCACATCAATAATGGCGGTACCGGAGCGCTCAATCCACGCACAGGACTGCAATGCTGCCAGAATGGCACTCGACGTTGTTTGGGAGTTGGGTGTCATGAACGCCTTTACGTCACCTATGGAATCTTCAATGTTTGGCATCGTACGAATCTACGTGTTGGCCATGACGTTTGTTGTGGTGATTCCGTGCCTGAAGGCACAGGAAGCATATCTCGTCGAGCTACGTCCACGTGGTGTCGTGGCGGAATTCAATCCTGGTAATCCTGACTATGATCGAACAGCGTCAAGGTTCCATCCCAAGGCCCTCGAACGGCGTGAACGTATGGGGTTGACGCCGCCAGTTCAACATAACGATCGTCCTCTCAGTCCATCCGTGCTCGCAGCCATCGAAGAGCTGGGGGGTAGGATCATTGCCGAGTCTCGATGGCTTGAACTCGTCCTCGTCAGCTGTGATTCCTTGACAGCTGACGCCATTGGTCGTCTAGCCGAGGTCACGACCATTGCGCCGATGCGCCGGTCAGTGCCTCTACCCATGGAACTGCCACGATGCGAAGCTCCACGGTATGGTGATTCTCGTTGGCCACTTGACGTTCTACAGGCTACACCTCTCCACCGCGCCGGTGTTTTTGGGACATCCGTAATCATTGGCGTCATCGACAATGGTTTTCGGTGGCGACGACATCCATCATTGCAGCATCTTTCGGTGTTGGGAGAACTCGACGCCATCCAATGGGATAGCACAACTGCAAACGAACCAGGAGATCCACCATCACAAGACGGACATGGAACGCTGGTTCTGAGTATCCTTGGCGGCTATGCGCCGGACTCACTAATCGGAATCGCACCAGCGGCAACCTTCCTGTTGGCCAAAACAGAAGACGACCGGTGGGAGCGTCGCATTGAAGAATTTTCCTTTGTTGCTGCCGTGGAATGGATGGAACGGTCAGGCGCGGAGATCATCAGTGCAAGTGTCGGCTACCGTACGTTTGATTCCACCGACGTGTCGACACCGTTTGTTGCACTCAACGGACGCTCTACGCTGCCTGCTCGCATCGTCAATGAAGCTGCAAGACGTGGCGTACTGTTCGTTACGGCGGCGGGGAATTTTGGCCCTCAACCATCTACCTTCTTTACCCCAGCCGATGCGGATAGTGCAATTTCGATAGGGGCCGTGGCACGAGATGGCTCGATTGCACGATTCACGTCGCGGGGACCTTCGGCAGGAACAAAGCAAATCCCGACACTCCTCGCTCCGGGAGCCGACATACAATCTGCGGGACTTGGCGACCGAACATACATTCGTGCTGGAGGCACGTCGATGGCGACTCCCTTCGTCTCGGGTTCGTTTGCCCTGTTACGCGAGCTGTATCCCGAGGCGACAAGTCATCAGCTCAAACAAGCTGTCGTTTCAACAGCACGCATTGTGACAGACAGTATTGCAAACACAACCTATGGTCATGTTGACGTTCTTGCAGCGGCCAAGCGCTTAGGTCCTACATTTGGTCCCATCGGCACCATCCATGACAGTGCTGAGACTATCGTGTACACGACTCTATTCAGCGAACCTGCCGTCCAATGTTTTGTCAGAATCGAGAGTGGTCAGGGGGGCGTGGAGACTATTCCCATCACTCCGGACAGCAACGGTCATTGCCTTGTTCGCCTATCTTCCGGTGCTTCTTTTTCTCGTGTTCGGTTCATTGCAGAGTCGCCGTCGAAGACGGCAGAACGCTCGGTCATCGTGCCACCAGTGACAACGGCGCCCTGCGGTTCAACACGTCCGGGCATACCTACATCGGTATCTTCGCATGACCATTTGTGGTCCGTGCGGTGTTGGCCTGCGTTCGTTGATGCTGCAGATGTGCTTCCGGTTCTTTATGGTAGCGGATCCTCTATTGACGTTACCGTACACGACGCACAAGGTGGCACCATCTGGAAAGGAACGCTCGAGGGCGCGTCTACACCGCTTCACGTGTTTTCGTCCGTGCCGTCCGGGGTCTACGGAGTCACAATGAGCTCAGCACAACATCAGTATCGACAAACCGTCGTGGTGGCTCGATGAATACACCTTTTCCACCGTATACGATGCTGGTCACTGGTGCGTCAGGTGCGCTCGGATCCGTTTTGGTTTCCGAAGCTCTCGCGGCTGGGTGGAACGTCGTCGCCTGGGATCGAGGAACGGTTGACGTGACCAACGACGCCATGGTTGAGCGTGCTGTGGCCCAGTTTCAAGGCCCGATTCATGCGTGCGTACATTGCGTGGGCGGAATTATCGCAGGCAATCCGATTGAAGTTTCATCCGTTGAAGACTTCATGACCATGTATGTGATGAACACCCTCTCGGCCTATATCGTGGCTCGCCATTTGTTACCTCACATGTACAAACAGGGCTACGGTAGTTTTCTTGCCATCGCATCCCAGAGTGTAGTGCATCCCGTCCCCAACCGTGCAGCATATTCGGCATCGAAAGCCGCCCTTACAAGTTTGATGTCATCGATAGCCGAAGAAGGCCGACCATTCAACGTACGTGCAAATACGCTCGTACCTAGCATTATCCGCACTCCAGCCAATCTCGAATGGGCGTCGGCTGGCCAGGCCGAAGATTGGATATCGCCGGAGCAGCTTGCACGGACGGCACTGCTTGTTTCGGATCCTTCCAACGCCATGAGTGGTGCCCTTATTCCAGTTTTTGGGAATATTCCCTTTTAGATCGCTTCCCTTTCATTGACAACGACTATGTCTAGACGACGCTCGCCCGGGTCAGAGCCTTCCGAAGCACTGCCGCCTGTTTCATCCCTGCGTGCCCACATGGGCTTCTTGTTGCGGTACTATCGACCGTATGCCTGGCAGGCTCTCGCTGCTCTCGCACTCATGATTCCGTCCTCGGCAGTCTCGCTTGTACTGCCGTCGCTTACCGGGGACCTCATTGACAGTGTTCTGCATACGGTATCGCCAGAAGATCTATCGTCGATGGCTGCAACCATGGGTGCCTTGCTATTGGGCCAAGCAGTATCCGGTTACGTAGTCAGTGTTACGCTATCGCGCATTACGGAGAATGTCATTGCAACACTCAGAAGTGATGTGTTCGGACACATACTTCGGCTCCCTATGACTGTATTTGCATCCCGTCGTGTCGGCGACTTCACATCACGTCTATCGTCCGACCTGGCACTCATTCAAGAGACATTCTCGTTCTCCATTTTACAAGGCATACGACAATCGATTTTCCTCGTTGGGAGCTTGTTCGTCATCGTCACCACGTCCTGGCAGCTAACAATTCCAATTGTGGTGGGGACGCCTATCCTCGTTGGAGTAGCTATTCTTCTCGGTAGGAAGATCAGAGCTCTTTCAACGGCTACTCAGGATGCGCTTGCAGAAACCTCTACGATTGCGGAAGAATCGCTGCAATCCATTTCTTCGGTGAAGTCCTTTGTTCGAGAAACATTCGAGCTCTCTCGATATCACGATGCGATCCGAGAGAATGTTCGCCTTGCAGTGAAAGGTGCGCGGCTTCGAGCTTTGTTTGTAACGTTCATCATCTTCATCAGCTTCGGAGGCATTGCCGGCGTCATTCTCTATGGGGCCAACCTGATTGCTACTGGGGCAATCACCATGGGTATCCTCATGGCATTTCTTATGTATGCCATGTTCGTTGCGGGTGCCTTGGGATCCTTTGCGGAACTGTTTGGCCAGCTTCAAAAGACACTTGGAGCATCGCAGCGCATCAAGGAGCTCCTTGATGCGGAACCTGAACCTGCCGAACAGTCTTCGATTGTGCCGGTGTTGACGAGCGTGACGGTAAAGAACGTAACATTCCACTATCCCGAGCGACCTGAGACGGTGGTCCTCCATGACGTTTCACTTTCCATCAAGAGTGGCGAGCGAATCGCATTCGTTGGTGAGAGTGGAGCCGGTAAGAGCACAGCGGCCGCGTTGATACAGAGGTTCTATGAGCCATCGCAGGGTGAGGTGATCTTCAATGACATACCAACCTCGAGGCTTACGTTGGCCGACGTTCGGCGGAATGTAGGTGTTGTGCCACAAGATGTGATCCTCTTTGGTGGGACCATCTTTGACAACATTCGCTACGGGAACCTGGATGCAACCGCCGAAGATATACGCCAAGCCGCTCGATCAGCCAATGCATTGCAATTCATCGAGTCCTTCCCAGAGGGATTCAACACACGCGTGGGAGACCGGGGAATAAAGCTTAGTGGAGGCCAACGTCAGCGTGTGGCCATTGCACGCGCGTTGCTCAAAAATCCGTCGATATTGATCCTCGATGAGGCGACCAGCTCATTGGACGCCGAAAGTGAGGCCCTTATTCAGGAAGCCTTGGAGCGACTGATGGTGCAGAGAACCACAATTATCATTGCACACCGCCTAAGCACCGTACGCACATGCGACCGTATTTATGTCTTTGAGAAAGGTTCGATTGCGGAGGTGGGCACGCACCAAGAGCTCCTTTCTATCCCCAATGGCCGCTATGCCGCTTGGTGCTCGCTCCAAAACGTCAACTCCTGATAGCACAAATGAACAGCTCTCTTCGAGATCCCAATAAGACAAAGGCCCCACCGGATTTCCGGTGAGGCCTTTGCGGGACCGACGGGGCTCGAACCCGCGACCTCCGCCTTGACAGGGCGGCGCTCTAACCAAACTGAGCTACGATCCCAAATTTTCTCTTTTCGTCAGCGTGGACCCAAGCGGGATCGAACCGCTGACCTCTTCAATGCCATTGAAGCGCTCTCCCAGCTGAGCTATGGGCCCGTTGATGTTCGAACGGACTGCAAAACTAATAGGCTTGAACGAACTGTGCAAGAAGAGATTTCCACATCGACACTATCGATTGTCATCGGCGCTGGCACCTACGAACTTGTCTTCTGGATCTTCGAACATGAAATTGAAGGACGTCATTGAGCCATAAACGCGCGTAATGTACCCCTGGAGCTTGAGCTTTTCGCCAGGCTCTAGGGATTTATTCGCGTTGATTTGCTGCTCGAGAACGCGAAGGTTATCTCGCATCATGACTACCTTGTTCATGAAGCGTTCGATGGATATTTCATGTTGTTTCAATGAGGCATCTTCAGGTTTGAAGATGACCGTACCATGTTGCCATTTTGGAGCGAGGGCGGCCGAATGC
>JALOMA010000026.1 GCA_025455735.1 Candidatus Kapaibacterium sp. | reverse complement strand
AGCGCGCCCGAAAACACCATGGCTGCTTTCGAACGCGCTGTTGCATCGGGAGCCCACATGGTAGAGCTCGACGTGCAGCGTACGCTGGATCGAACGATGATCGTCTTTCACGACCACATCCTGGGCCGCACGACGAACGGCCACGGTCACGTACGGCGCCTGCCCTACAGCAGCCTGGCTGACCTCGATGCCGGCTCGTGGTTTTCCGATGAATTCGCTGGCCAACGCATTCCCAAGCTCGTCGATGTTCTGGAGTTCCTTCGTGGCCGCATCTATCTGAACATCGAACTCAAACCGTTCGACGACAACGACCCAACGACCGTTCAGGATGTTCACGACCTTGTCCAGACCGTCCAAACGTCCGGTGTGGCCGATGCCATGATCTTCAGCTCCTTCGACCACCGAACACTGGCCTTGGTCAAACACCTTGACGCGACCATTCCCACACTGGCCATTCAACTTCCGGGCGACAAACGCCTGCCGTCGGCCATTGTTGCCGCCTGCGGAGCCGATGCCTGGGGGTGTGCCTTGCGCGAACTGGCCCACAACCGCTGCAACGATGCTCGCTCCCATGCCATACCATATGGCGTCTACACCGTCAACACTGCTGCCGATCTTTCCTTGGCCCTGTCCTATGGCGTCCATTCGGTGGTAACCAACGAGCCTTCCTTTATTTTGGAATCATACCATGCCCTTTGACCTGACCGCCACTGACGCCCTTGGGATCGCTGCCGGTTGTTGTTCTACATTCGCACTTGCTCCACAGGCCATCAAGGTATGGAAGACGCAGCAGGTAGACCAACTGTCGATTGGCATGCTGGGCCTGATGCAGTCGGGTAGCGTGTTGTGGCTAAGCTACGGCCTGCTGGAATCCGACGTCAGCATCATTTGGGCCAATGCCGTTGCATTTGGATTTATCCTGTACATGCTCTCGAAGAAGATTGCCAGCATGCGTCGCTGACGTTCCATTCACTTCCGTTTTGCTGCCATGAACCGTCGTGATGCCCTCCGCTCCATAACCCTTACCGCAGGCGTTGCCGGCATGGGTGGGCTGCTGCCCGCCTTGTCGTCGTGCGCTCATGAATCGCACGCACCACAGTCGGCCCCGGTGCTGCTCCTGGAGCCGTCCTTTGATCGCGCGTTGCCCATTCTGCCGAATGCGCCGCCCATCCTCACGCTTGCTGCCGCCTCCGCTACAACGTCCATCAGGAAGGGGGCCTTGTCACCATCAATGTCCTACGGTGGCAACATCTACGGCCCAACCATCGACGTAGCCATGAATGACGCCGTGGCCATAAGACTGGTAAACAACCTCACCGTAGATACCAATATCCACTGGCATGGTCTGGCCGTGCCCGCCGATATGGACGGACATCCGTCGCGCGTAGCCGCGCCTGGCAGCTCGATACCCTATTCCTTTACCGTGCATCAGCGGGCCTGTCATGCGTGGTATCATAGTCACGTCCATGGCGATACTGGTCGCCAAGTGACAATGGGCCTTGCAGGTTCGGTTCTGGTGCGCGACGCCGCAGAGGCAGCCTTGGGCTTGCCCTCTGGCGCGGATGAGGTGGTGCTGATGATCCAGGACAAACGCCTGGATATGGCTGGGCATCAAACGTATACTCCGTCGGCATCCGATATCATGAACGGCCACCTTGGCAATCATTGCACCGTCAACGGCATGGTTGGTCCGGTACTTGCCACCAGTCGCGGTTGGAAGCGGCTGCGCATCGTCAATGCCTCCACGGCACGGGTCTTCAACCTTGGCATGTCGGATGGTATACCGATGGTCGTCATAGGGTCCGACGGTGGATTGCTTGACGCCCCCCAGGCCACACGCGATGTGCTGTTGTCACCAGGGGAGCGCCTTGACGTGCTGATTGACCTGTCGTCGCTACCGGCTGGCGGCAACGCCTTCCTGGAAACAAGACCCTTTGGTGGATCGGCCACGCAGGGCACCAACGGAGTGCGTGTGTTGCGTTTCGACGCCACGGCCGAATTGGGACCATCCTTTACCGTGCCAGCGGCACTGGTACCCCAGCCCCTTATCGGCGAAGAACAGGCAGTACGCGTGCGCACGTTCGACATAGCCAACATCCACGACGGAGGTCACGATGGACATGCCGGACACGGAAGCACGGGGCATACCATCAACGGGATTGGCTATCGGATGGAACGATCGGATATCATGGTTGAAGCCAATAGCGTAGAGCGGTGGACGTTCGACAATTCGAAGGGAACGGAGGTACACCCCATGCACGTCCATGGAGCGTTCATGCGCATACTTCGGCGCACGGGCGGGAGGGGCACGTTGGCGGTCCATGAAGGCGGAATCAAGGACACGGTGCTGTGCATGCCGGGTGAACGTGTGGAAGTCCTCGTGGCAATAGAACGCCACCGAGGGATGTATCTTCTTCATTGCCACCAGATTGAACACAGCGATGATGGCATGATGCTGAACATGGAAGTGCGATAGCTGGCTGATGCTGTCGTATACCGCCCGTGCCGCTGCCATGCCTAATTTCGCACCATGACCATTGCAATCCTCCTCTCCGGCAACGGCGTCTATGATGGATCGGAGCTCCACGAGACGGTCTTTACCATTGCTGCCATTGATGCCCATGGTGCATCGTGGTTGTGCTTGGCTCCCAATGTTCCCCAGATGCACGTCATCAATCACGTCGATGGCTCCACTGCCAACGAGCAGCGCAACGTCCTTGTGGAATCGGCGCGCGTAGCGCGCGGCTCCATCGCCGACGTGGCTACGGCCCGTGCCGACGACTTTGACGCGCTCGTTATCCCTGGTGGCTTCGGTGCTGCGAAAAACCTCACGACGTGGGCCATCGATGGCCCTGGGGCCACCATTCAGGCCGACGTAGCGCGACTGGTTGCGGACTTCATCCGCGCCAACAAACCCGTGGTTGCCCTCTGTATGGCTCCAGTTGTGGTTGCCAAGGCGCTGGAGGGTTCGGGCCGAACGCCACATCTGACGGTAGGCAGCACGGCTGAGCCATCTCCTTACGACATTGCCGCTATCGCAGCCGGCATCGAACAGACGGGTGGGCGCGCGCATCAGAGTACGATCCACGAAATCACCGTCGATGCATCAAACCATATCATTACGGCACCATGCTACATGATGGAGGCCCGGCCGCACGAAGTACGTGCCAACGTCGAACAAGCCATCGATGCCATGTTTGCAATGCTTCAGCCCGACCATGAGTGATCTGGTAGCATTGCCAAGCCTGATTTTTCCGCCTATAAAAGCCGACGTAGCCTCCGACGGTGACGGACTAACGATTTACGACATCGTGCGGAAGCGCCGCGTGGCCCTCACGCCCGAAGAATGGGTGCGTCAACACGTGATCCATTGGCTTGCCTATCACCGTGGCTACCCAGCTGGACGCGCCTCGGTGGAGCGTTCGATTGGTCCCTCGGGGATGCGATTCGACGTTGTCTGGCACGATGCCACTGGCGCACCCTGGCTCTTGATCGAATGCAAAGCACCTTCGATTGCCGTTACGTCCGATACCCTACGTCAATCCGCTTGGTACAACCTCACCATCCGCGCTCCCTACGTCCTGCTGACCAATGGCAACGCAGCCTTCTGCGCTCGTGTTGAGCGTGATGGTGCCATGGAGTTTATTCCCGATATACCACCCTACCCTGTAACATCATGACCATTACGCTTTCGTCGCCGCTGGATATGCATATCCATTTCCGGCAAGATGCCATGCTGGACCTTGTAGCGCCGCTTTCGGCACTCCACTTTGCTGGCGGTGTCATCATGCCCAACCTTATCCCGCCGGTGAACTCCGTTGATCGTTTACTGTGGTACCGTGGCGAAATCGACCGTGCCCTGGCCGGAGCAGCATTCGAGCCTTACATGACGCTCTTTTTTCGCGACTATTCCGAAGAAGAACTGATTGCCGCAAAGCCGCATATTATCGGCATCAAGCTGTATCCAGCAGGCGCTACGACAAATTCCGATTCCGGAGTGCGAGAAATCACCGCCATGAACCACGTCTTTGCGATGATGGAACACCATGGTATTCCCCTGCTTGTTCACGGAGAAACACATGGATTCGTGATGGACCGCGAGCGCGAATTCTGCGAAGTGTATCGCTATCTGGCCACAACATTTCCAAGACTCCAGATTACCATGGAGCACATCACCACAGCCGATGCCGTTTCCCTGCTCGATGAATTCGAAAATCTCCGTGCTACCGTTACCCCCCACCATCTCATGATAACCTTGGACGATGTTGTGGGCGGGCTGATGAATCCACACCTTTTCTGCAAACCCATCGCAAAACGGCCCGAAGACCGCGAAGCACTTCTCCAGGCAGCCTTGCGCGCCCATCCGAAGCTTATGTTGGGGTCGGACTCCGCGCCCCACCCCCTCGACAAGAAGGAATGCCCTGGCTGCGCTGCCGGCGTGTTCACTGCACCCATCCAGCTACCGCTTTTGGCCGACTTGTTCGATCGTCACGATAGCCTGCACAACCTTCAGGCATTCGTTAGCGACAATGCCCGCCGTCTCTATGGCGTTCAACCGCCCGAGCGTATCGTGACGTTGGAACGGTCTCCCATGACCATACCCGACTCCTACGGACCTGTTGTTCCCATGTGGGCTGGCAGGACCATTCCGTGGAGTGTTGTTTCATAACACGATGATGAAAAAAGCCCAAGGGCTAAACCCTTGGGCTCCACTTTGCACCGTGTGACGAAGAACACTAACACTGGATGGTCCAACAAACTCCCATGGATGCCAGCGTTTATTCCGAGAATAGTTTTTTCAGGGAGCCCAACGACCCCATGACGCCGCTTGCTTCGTAGGGCATAAAGACTGTCTTGTTGCCATTGGCAGCCATTTCTTTCATGGCTTCGATGTATCGCACGGCAATGAGGTATTGCGTTGGATCGCCACCGGATTCTTTTACCGTTGCCGTTACCAAACGGATCGCTTCAGCTTCCGCCTCTGCCACACGCTTTCTGGCCTCAGCTTGCCCTTCGGCGATGAGAATCTGCGAGCGTTTTTCGCCTTCGGCACGGTTTACTTCGGCTTCGCGCATACCTTCGGATTCCAGCACCGCCGACTTCTTGCTGGCTTCGGCATTCAGGATGGCGGCACGTCTGTCTCGCTCGGCACGCATCTGCTTTTCCATGGCGTCCTGAATATCCCGCGGTGGCAGAATATCCTGTAGCTCCACTCTGTTGACCTTTACACCCCATTTGTGGGTGGCTTCGTCCAGAATAACCCGCAATTTTCCGTTGATGGTGTCTCGCGACGTCAGTGTTTCATCCAATTCCAAATCGCCGATGACGTTCCGTAGCGTCGTCTGCGTTAGTTTCTGGATGGCATCCGGCAAATTGGAAATCTCATACAATGCCTTCATGGGATCAACCACTTGAAAATACAATAGGGCATTGATTTCAATGGTCACGTTGTCGCGTGTGATGACGCCCTGACGAGGAAAGTCGTAAACCGTCTCGCGTAAGTCAATTCGTGGCGTTTTGGTGACGATGTAGATATTCTTACCCGATGGATCGGTCCGCACGTACCGCCAATCGATTGGTCGTGGTTTGTCGATCAGAGGAACGATAACGTTGATACCACTCTCCAACGTTCGATGATACCGGCCAAGCCGTTCGATGACGACAGTCTCCGCCTGCTGAACAACGCGGATGCCCTTGAGCACCAAGATGATGACAAAGACAGCCAATACGACAAGAACGTATTCCATTAACTCCTCCCAAGGTCTCGTTGTGAAACAACTAACGTAGTACTCTCAATGCGTTCGATTCGAACTCGTTGACCAACCTTGATTTCACCGCCATCTACTGAAATGGCATGCCAGTTATCACCACCTGCCTGCACACGCCCACCAAGGGGATCCTGTTGAATGGTTTCGGTGACAATGGCCACGGAACCCAACAATGCTTCGGTATTGGTCGCGGTTCGTGCTTGATTACGGTAGATAAAGCGCTGAATCAATGGTCGGACGGTAACAAAGGAAATGATGCATGCTATGACAAAACCTCCTATCTGGGCGGGAACATCAAAACCCAGCCATGCCACCAGTGCCCCGCCCAAGGCTCCGACGGCAAAATTGGCCAGGACAAAGCCCGGCGTCAATATCTCCAGCAAAAACAGAACGATGGCTGCGATCAGCCAATACTGTAAATGTGTCATGGTTGCCCTTCATCGCCATATGCTCTCCAAGCGTCGGCGTGCAAGTTATTACGTCTAAGAAATTCAGCAAAGAGCCGTCGGTAACTATGCACATTGGGGGCTTCACGAATGGCAGCGGCGTAGGCGCGATGTGCCTCATGTAACAGGCCTTCGTCCTCGCATGCCGTAGCCCGAACGATCCACCGAACGGCACCCGTCCCCGCCAGGTCTTCATCAATGCCCAATAGGAGCGAATCCAAACGCTGGCGCTCATCGGTTGGCACAAGGTAGATACCTTGTTCAGAACTCGCAATGTTGTCCGTTCCCTGAAGCACAACCTTCCAAAAACACAGGCTTGCCGATGGGACAAGGGGCCTTGCCACAAGGATGGTGTCCTTCGTTGTGGCACGAAACAGTTCACGGCGTTCCCTATCGGACACGATGACGGCATAGCCAGTTGCACCTGGAACGCTGTGCCATTCAAAGGCAATGGTATCGGACAGCAGGCGGCACGTTCTTGGTGTGATTACACTAATCACCGTTCCTTCCGCCATTTCGCGCGCGGCGACGTCGGCGAGTGACCGTGCTTCTCCAAGGCCACCAACCAGACCATCCATGGCTTCGACGGCGTCCGTTTCACCGTCGGCACGCTCCACAGCACCAGTGGCCTTCATCTTGCTGCGATGCACATCCTTGAAGGCTATGGGCTCCTCTACGTCCGTGAGCTCGCGCACAACGTAGGCAGCAAATTTTGCCGACGCGGATCGACCTTGTTTGGAGGCTGATTTATCAAGGTCCGCAACTTTATACGTTCCGGACTTACGAATCTCCACGGCCCTGCCATTAATGTGGGCCATGGAAATATATCCATTGGCAGGTACAACGATCGTTTCGGTTGCCTGGACCTTTCTGCCAACCGACGCAACGGAACTGCCGATCTTGACGGCACCTCGCAGGGCCAGCACACGGAAACGTTCTTGTGCCAAGGCCCCCTGCCAGAGGCACGTCGTGAGAAGTAAAAAAAGGACGATGGTTCGGTGTTTCATGGTAGTGGCTCCGTAGGCTTCTGAGGTTGTTTTCGAAGGCGTTGCGTTGCCGAACGTGAAGATTGCCATGCTTTCACGATGATTTTCTTCAGCGAGTCCTGGTAAAGGCTATGCACCGTACCAACAAGAGCGATTCCAAGGAGGGTTGGTGTGAGGTCCAATTTGTACGAATATTTATCGAAAACAACAATCGTAAGGTACAGGCACAACACCGACTGGACGAGTTGGAGGATAAGGGCGAGGGTGTCGTACCAGTCTTCGAAGGCGGCAAAAATCGTACTAAACAACGCAACATTAAAAAGTAATACGGCGAGGCCGATGAATATTCCAGACTCGGTGCTCATGGTGTCAATGAAGTCATTGCGAAGAATCATCGACAACACGTTGGCGTGAACAACAACGCCGAACATATCGGGCAAGGAGCGCCCTACATACTGGCTGTTGAGAGGCGTAAAGAATTTGTCGGTGTTTGAGTCATCATCGAAGGATTCCCCCATAAATCCCATCAACACAATGGCACCACGAAGCGATGACAGATCCGTGGACGGATCGATGACATCGGCAACATCATATCGACGGAACGCCTGCACGTTGCCCAAATAATTGATGGTTTCCACGTGATTCCCGCGATCAAGTGCCCGTTGGGCAGCCGTGGAATCAGCAATGCGCGCTACCTGCAGCGGAAAGGAATAGGCAGAGCCTGCCGGTGTAGGCTCCTGGAAAGACACTTCGCGACACGTAAGGGCTGCGCCCTCGCCTTCCGTCACGAGATTTGCGAAGCCCTGAACCGCGTGGTGGGTAAAGCTAGGAAGCGAGTGAATCACGGTGTCGAAATATCGATTGTGTTCATCAGCGTCCGTGCTTTCGGTATAGCCACCGAGAACGACGCTATCGGTGGAACGGAAGTCACTACGATGCGCCAATTTCTTGACGAGGACAACATTGCGCGTAGAGGCCAGGGCGGCAGCAAGAACTGAATCACCGAACGGATCCCGTGGAGAGAGCAAGAGGGCGTCCAGTCCGATGGCTTTGGGCTGTTCGGCAGCCACGCGCAGAAGAAGGGATGCAATGCCGGCACGATCGAGGTCGCCAATATTGACAATAACAATGCTGGAATCCGTTTGGCGGCGGTTATCATCGCGGAACTTGGAGAACACCATGTCGGTGACGTCGAAATGCCCAAGCGCCTGTGACATAGGACTCAAGAAGTCGAAGTTCTGCGGCACGACGTAGAGCAAGGCCACGGCCACGCATGTGGCCATGGTAACCATGACGGTATCGAGTGAAAACAGCTGGCGCAGGAACAACCGCATACGTGACCTTTGAAACCCAGCAGAAATTACGCAGGATGGTAGGTTATTCCCACCCTCTGATGCGGCCCAGAACGGTAGTTTTGCATCAATGAAACGAACTGCCGAATCCCACTCCGGATACAAGCCGGAGATGCTGACGCTCTCGAATGGAATTCCCGTCCTGGTTGATGTCGTACCCAGCGTTGAGTCCTGCGCCATTGGCGTCTGGATCAATGCTGGCACCCGCGACGAAGGGCGCGGGAAAGCGGGCGTTGCCCATTTGGTCGAGCACACGTCATTCCGACGTACGGCCACCAGAACGATGTCGAAAATTTCCAAGGACTTCGAGAACGCCGGTGCCTATGCAAACGCATATACAACGAAGGAAGAAACGTGCTATGAAGTGCGCACCCTGAGTGACGCCTTCGGCCGAGTCTTCGACACCTTAGCCGACGTGGTAACGGGTCCCGTGTTTTCCGAAGGTGATATTGACCGGGAACGGAGCATCATCATCGAAGAGATCAAGTCCTACGAAGATGAAGCCGAAGAATTCATCTTTGACGCTGGCGAAGCCCAGATCTTTGGCAACCACCCCCTCGCTGTGCCCATCGTTGGTACCGTAGAGAGTGTTCGTACGCTGACCGCCGCGGACGTGCGGGCCTTCCATCAACGCTACTATCATGCCCAAGGGATGGTCATCACCGTATCCGGCAATGTGGAGCCTTCCGCCGTCCTCCAGCGTGCCGAACGCCACTTCGGCAGCCTGCCCAAGGGGAAGCAGCCAGTGCGTCGCAAACCGATGATCCTGGAGCCAACATCCTTGGTACTGCCTAGGCAGCTTCAACAAGCACACGTCTTATGGCAAGTGCCCACTCCGGGGCAATCGTGGGAGGATCGATATGCGCTGTTGCTACTCTCCACGGTCCTTGGCGATGGTATGACGAGCAGACTGAATGTGCGCATTAGGGAACGCCGCGGCCTGGCATATACCGTCTACTCAAGCGTTCAGCTGTTCACCGACTGTGGTACCATGGCTATCTATGCAGGCGTGGAGGATAGCAACGTTGCCACCGTGCATGCACTCATCCGCCGCGAGCTTTCCGAATTGGCACTCCATGGCGTAACCGCAGCGGAGCTGGCCCGGGCACGACGCCAGGTCCATGCAAGTAAGGTCATGGCATTGGAGTCCCTGACTGCTCGAATGTCCATGCTGGGCAAAGGCTGGCTGGAAGAACGAAGGCCGGAAGACCCACGCGACGTTTTCCAACGCCTGGAAGCCGTAAGCCGCCAGGACGTTCAACGCATCGCCACGGAACTCTGCAATCCCGAGGCGTGGAGCACCTGTACCATTGTGCCGTCAACAAACGAATGACCTTTACACCTGACCAGGAACGCGCCCTTCAACTGGACCGTCATGTGGCCGTGGTTGCCAACGCTGGGTCGGGAAAAACGCGTGTCCTGACGGAACGTTTTGCGCGCATTGTTGCTCAGGGTCATGCACAAGCCGACGACATTGTAGCCATTACGTTCACAAACAAGGCCGCCGCTGAAATGCGCCGCCGCGTTCATGATCGTCTCCATACCGACGATACTCCAGCCGCACAACGAGCACTCCGCCACCTGGGTAAGGCACGCATCAGCACCTTTCATGCCTTCTGTAGCACCCTTCTGCGGTCCCATGCCGACGCCGCCGGGTTGCAGCCTGACTTTGGCGAGGTTTCTCAACGCGAGGCCATCACCATGCATGAAGAGGCCGTACGCTCCGCCGTCAACGCTGCTTTGTCCTTTCAGGACAGCCGCAGGCAGTTCCTGCTGATGGCGTTCGATGACCTCGGAATCCGCGCCGTGGAGGCTACACTCAAGCGTCTGGTGGCGTCCGCTGAAACCACGGCTCGGTGGCAGGCTTGGTCCAATTCTGCCCAATCGGACGTACTACTGGAGGCACGCATTCAGCATTGTGGCACAATGCGCCGGCAGCAGATTCAGGACTCCGTGGATGCCATCCTTGCCGTCCTTGCCGCCGAAGCGCATTCGTCTGCTCGCGCCATGGAGGCACAGTCGGCATGTCGCAGCGCCGCCACGGTGCTCACCGCAGACCTGTCCGATGCCGATGTTGCCGTCCTGCAAGAAACATTTTCATCGCTGTATACGAAGACAGGCCAACCGCGCTCCGATAAAAAGAACCCGTGGTTGCAATCTCTGCCGAATGTGGACAAACGCATCCTGAACGATGCCGGTTATTTCCGCCCAAGGCATGACATCGAGGAACGAGCCCTCCAAATCGCCCACGCTATCATTGCAACCGCAGCGGAGGCTACGCGCGTCTATGCAGCGCTAAAACGCGAACGCAACGGTGTGGACTTCGACGACATGATGCTGCTGACGGCTTCCCTGCTGGAACAACACAACGATGTAGCACAATCCGTACGGCAGAGTATTCGCTTCCTCATGGTGGACGAATTCCAGGATACGAATCCAATTCAGTATCAAATTGTTAGGCTCCTTGTGCCTCAGCTGGACGGACCAGCAGCCACGTCCCCCAATGTATTCATCGTTGGCGACCCCAAGCAGAGCATCTACGGTTTCCGCGAAGCCGATGTGCGACTCTTTGCCGATGCCCAGAAGCGCATTGCCCTGGCCAACCAACGCAATGGCTGTAGCGACGATGGCAACGTAGTCCTCGCTGCCTCCTTTCGCATGAAAACAGCCGTAGCCGCCGCCGTCAATACGTGGTGCGCCAGCGCTATGGCTGGCACCACGGAGTTTGACGTGCCGTATAGCCCACTCGTCGTTGGCCGTACAAACGAACGGAACCCCGGTTCGGCCGAGTGCTTGGTCCTGGAAGTCGTTTCGCAAACCGATGATGCCGCAGATGAAGACATAGACGCCCTTACCGCACATCTGGAACAGATAGCCGACTGCATCGTTGCCTGGTGCTCGGATGCCGACCCAAGGATGATTGATGACGCCACCGCCGAAGGCGGTACACGACGGCTGCAACCTGGTGACTGCGCCATCCTACTACGGCGCGGTGCTACGATTGATGTGGCCATGTCCGTGCTGGCCAGCCGCTCCCTTCCCTTCCAGGCCCATGGTGGCAAGGCCTTTTATACCCGACCCGAAATCGTTGACGTTCGCTCGCTTCTCCGCTTTTGCATGAATCCCCATAGCGACATTGACCTTGCCGCCTGCATGCGTTCGGCAATGTTCGACGTCCACGATTCCGCCATGCTCGAATGCAGCCTGCTCCGGAACGATGGTGAATCCCTCTGGGATGCGGCTTGCCGCCTAACGGACCATGGCGAGGCACCAGAAGGAATCGGCCGGATGACGACCACCCTTCGTGAAGCCTTGGCCGACGTTACGACCGTTTCCATCCCTGCCATGATTCGCCGAACCATGCATCGGTCCGGTTGGTACAGCACCATCGCTGGAAGCAGCCGAAGGGATATGATTTTGGGCAACGTGGATAAACTCCTGGCTCGCATTCGCACTGAGCAGGAGTCTGGGGCTACCCTACGCGATTGCGCTGCCATAGCCGATGGAAGCGATACAACAGAGGCAGACAGTACTCCCGATGCCGATCCCAATGCCGTGCAGATCTTGACCATCCATGCCTCAAAAGGCCTGGAATTTCCTTGTGTGTTTGTTGCCGACATTGCTTCGCGCGGCCAAGGTCAAACAGAGCCCATTCTTTTCACCGACTCGTTGGGCGTCACCGTCAATGTCCCCGAAAGCCGCTTCTCACCCGAAGCACCGTTGGATCAAATCGTCGACGGGCGTCCCGTTAGCCATGACATCAATAGTTCCCTCCTGCGTTCTGCCAATGAGGCAGAAGATAGACGCCTCCTCTATGTTGCACTTACGCGTGCCCGCGACATCTGCGTACCATGCTTGCAGTGGCGCCGCACCTCGAAAGGCGCCGTAGGTGCCGTCAACGGTTTGCAACGACTGCTCTGGCCCGTCCTGTTTGGCGATACTCCACCTAGCGACAGAACCAGCCTTCCCGTCGTTGCCGAAGTCAGGACTCTTGGTGATGGCTTGGAAAAACCCGTGATCCACACAATGTCCGTGCCCCTCCTTCACCGCCAGTCCGTGCGGTATAGCGCCGTTCACTATGCCGAGGTCCGGCCCGCGGAAGATGCTTTGGACCTCAGTGCGTCCTTGGCTACACGTACATCCCTTTCCATGATTTCCGTTACCGACGTGCTGGACCCTCTGATTCGTTCGTACGAGCCTGATGCAGCCACCGTCGATGAATTCGTTTCCGATGGTGCTGGTCCAGCATATGGTACCATGGTCCATTTCCTGCTGCAGCATGCATATAGCGCCGATGCCCCTGCCGACAATCTCGAAGAGTGGCTGCACAGCCGTATTGCCAATCGCTCGACAGCACCCCGCATCCAAGAACTTGCAGTGGCGGAAACCATGGCCGTTGTTCGGCATCCCGCCACCGAACTCTTATACACGCACCGCACTGCAGCACAAACGGAATCCGCACGGACCGCCATTCTTGATGCAACTGCCGTATATGGTGTGATGGATGTTTTGATTCGCACGTCCGAAACTGCAATGGAGGTCTGGGATTGGAAGACCAATCGAACACATTCCGAATCCGACGTACGGGAGCTCGTCCAACACTACCTGCCACAACTCGAGTGTTATGCGTGGTTATGTTTCGCCACGGACTCGGCATTGGATACCGTAACAACGCGCTTGTTCTTTACGGAACGCATCATGATGGCCAGGCAACATGCCATGCACTCCATCATTCATCATCGTTCGGATGTTCCTACTCTTGAGAACCACCTGCGTTCTTCCATGGATGCGCTGTTGCGACGTCGTATGCGCCGTTTAGGAATCGTAACGGATTAAACCGCCTGGCCAGCAACATAGGCACTTGACCATGCCCACTGAAAATTGTACCCGCCCAGCCATCCCGTTATATCAACAACCTCGCCAATGAAGTAGAGTCCTTGCACAGTGCGACTTTCCATGGTCTTCTGATGCAGTGCAGCCGTTGATACTCCACCTCGGGTAACCTCTGCCTTGGCATATCCTTCGTTTCCTTGTGGCAATACATGCCATTGTTTCACGGAAGCCACAACGTCTGCCAAGAGACTCTTCGAACACTGATCCGTTCTGCGCTTCATGGCTTCATGGTGCCATGCTTGAACCAGACGCCGTGGCAGTCGGGTAGCCAATACCGTTCCTACATCACGGGGCTCGCGATTGGGCTGCGGAAACATCTCCTCCACTGATGTATCCGGCAACATATCCACTGTGAAAGGGGCCATGGCCCCCTTCCCGTTGGTCAGGTACGACGATATCTGGAGTATGGCAGGACCACTAAGCCCGCGATGTGTAAACAACATGTTCTCGCGAAAACTCACTCCAGCAACGGAAACCAGAACGTCCACCGATACACCAGGGCACTCTTTGTATTTCGAGAGGAAGTCCGAGCCAAACGTCAACGGCACCAAGGCCGGAGAACACGGAACAACCGGAATCGAAAAATGTCGTGCAATACGATACCCAACGTCCGAAGCACCCAAGGAAGGAATACTCAGCCCGCCTGTTGCAACGATAACGGAACGCGCTTGCACGATGCTCCCTGGCGTATGGATGGAAAAGACGTCGCTTTTTTCCACAGAACGCACCTCAATGCCATATTCACGCGAAACGCCATGTCGTTCACACTCGGCGGTAAGCATATCGATAATCTGCTGCGCAGAACCATCGCAGAAGAGCTGGCCAAGTGTTTTTTCATGCCAGGCTATTCCATACGAATCAACGAGGGCACAAAAATCCTGCGGCGTATAGCGTGACAACGCCGAGCGTGCAAACTCTGGATTCTCCGACACCATCGCACGGTGGGTGGTATGGATATTCGTGAAGTTGCAACGGCCGCCACCACTAATACGGATTTTTTTTCCGGGACGGTCATTATGTTCAAGAATGCACACGGAACGCCCACGGCTGGCAGCCACTGCTGCTGCAAACAACCCGGCAGCGCCTGCTCCCAGGACAACTACGTCAAACATCAGCGAACTCGCACCATCGGTACAGTGGCATGAAAGAGTCCAGCCGACAAACGAACCGTATATAATCCAGGCGGTAATTCGGCTGCAGCAAAACGAATGGCATAGTCACCACCAGGTAAGACAACACTTCCATCGAGCAAGGTGTGCACGACCTGTCCAGTGGTATTGATGACATCGCAGACCACCGGTACCGTCTCCACCATTCTAAAGAGAATGGTTGCCTCTTCTGCAACGGGATTGGGGCGAACTACAAGTGTTTCAGAAGGCCCTCCTCCTTCAAATCGTACCACCGTGATGTTGCATGTTCCTATCGTTTCGAAGGGAGTTACGGTGTCGCCAGCAATAACATCCAGGAACTGCAACGAGTCTGTCGTGAATCCTGCCAAGGACGTCCTCAGGGCACTCTGTTCCACATCAGGAACGGTTACCAAAAAGCGAAGTTGGGCCAGAATGCCTTGGCGGATGGTATCCGCCTGGCTCACATTCAATCGCACCGAACCAGGTACGGCACTTACGGTAAGAGGTTCTGCAAAGTCGAAGGCATTGATGAATTTCAGCGCACGCGGATTATGCGTCACATCGACGGAAAACGACAAGCCATTCAGCCAATATGTTCGACCAAGATAGGTTGCCGAAAAATCCTTTTCAATCATGACGGGAATGGTAATGGTATCACCAATGGTAGCACGAATGGTGTCCGCAACATAGAATTGTGGCGTAACCATCATGGTAATGGGAAAATCCGGAGCATATCCTAATCCGGTGGTGCGGATGGTATCGCGCGTGTCACACGGAGAAACAGACTGAACGACAAAGGTGCTATCAAAGGATGACTCGCGCGGCGGACAGTACCGAACCGTGAGTACGGCCGAATCGCCAGGCGGTATGGGCTGCCCTACGGGCGGAACTACCGTAAGTACCTGCACATCAGCAGGGATATCCACCAGATTATCAATGGTGTTTGGTACATCACCAATATTGTAGACGGTTATGGTGCGATCGGCACAGTCAAGAACGCGCACGGAATCAAATGGTACATCCGAACGCATTTCAATCTCTGACTTCAGAGCCAGGATCGTGGCAACGTCACCATTGGCGATAAGTTTGTAGTCAAGAACGTCTTCGGTATCAAAGAATATGCTATCGATTGTCAGCGTTGTGTTGACACGATTGTTCGAGACAGTCACAAATCGCATGACAAGAACACGACTTAGCGAATCTACTCCACAGAAATTCTTGCAGGTAACAAAGCTGCCACCAGCGGCCGATGGTTGGACGGAAACGGAGGGGTTGAAGTTCAGGTTACCTGTCTGCGAACGACATGTACGCGATAGTGCATCGGACTGGATGTCAACCAATCGGAGTTGTGTCGTATCATACAGGGCACGCATGGTAATGTCAACAACCGATGCATCGATTTTAATGGTGGAATACACAGGCACAACGAGTGTATCACAGGAAATCATGGCAAATGTGTCGGGCTCTACGCGCTGAATATCATAGAGGAACTCAATTGCCCGTGGATCCGCAAATCCACTGCCCCGCACCAGAACGGTTGTATCGAAGCCACGACAGGGGCTGGAGAAATGCAGCGTCAAGCGTGCCTCGTAATCCCGTGGCGAACGAGGCCGCTGGCGAAGGTCCAGCACCAAGGAATCACCAGGGCTGATTCGAATGGGAAAGGCCGCTGCGGCTGGACTGGTGATGAAGAAGACTCGCTCATCAGGCGAGAACGTCACGGAGTCAATCACGACGTCGTCCTGACCTGGATTCACCGTCACCCCTGGAATCTTCACGACCACTCGTAGCGGTGCAGGGCTAAGCACATTCACGCGCCCTGGAGCAAACTGACGTAATACTGGTGCTGGCGTAAACGTCAGGGATCGTTTGCCGGCAAGGAACGTCTGCGTCTGCCGGGCCCAGCCACTGCCCCTTGCGTGCACGTTGATCTGTGCCTGACAATCGATGAGCGTATCTTCCGCTGGAGAGCGCGGGCAGTAGGTAATTACAACCGTATCACGGCTATTGGCTGGAATGGTGTAGGGAACCGTTCCATTCGGAGAATATTTCGAGCGCCACGAATAGAATTGTGGCGTGGGGCGCGGGATGCCAAATCCATCAATAAATATCGAATCAACGGTCATGTCAAATACGAGAGAAGCATTCAGGAGCGGCAGAACCCGTTCCGTACACTCGCATGGACGCACATAGCCGAAGTTGATCAGGCTCAATGCCTGCTCCAACTCAACAATAATGCCCCTTCCACTTACCTGGCCACTGCCGTTGATAACGCAGGGTGCTGAAGAATATGCCACAACCGTGCCGCCATACTGCTGGGGAGCAGTGGGCGCAAACTCTACTTGACAGATAATGGAGTCGCGGGGGTTCAACATCGCTGGTAGGGGCCGTGATGTGGACAGCAGGGTAAACCCTGCTGGAACCCGTATGCTGTCAACACGAACGGGCATCGCCGACGTATTCTCGACAACTACCCGTTCCGTCTTTCGGTCCCCTACTTCCAGGGTTCCATAGGCCGTCAGCTGCGTAACGAATAGTTTTGGTGTTGCCGATGTTCCAATGAGCTGAACTTCCCAGTCTGCACCACCACTCTGATAGCGAATGAATGACCTATCAGCACGGTCTGCGGTGATATCGTTGGGCGTGTACCGAACGATAAATCGCAGCGAGTCTCTACCAGGAATGGTAAACGTGGACCATGGCAGCGGTGGATCGATGACTGCATAGCGTCCTGAAGCATTCGTGAACGTGACGTTCTCCAGGAGAGCACTCGTTGCTTCAAGGTTGACGATGTGAACGGTATCAAGAGCGTCCTGGCAACCGACGACATTTTCGGTCTCCATCACGAGGGGATTAAAACGAAACGTCTGTAGAATTCCCTTTCCTCGCAGGTTGATACAGTCAACGGTATAACATCGTGTCTCAAATAGGCATAACCGGTCGATATATTCCAGCGAATCCGTAGGTCGGAAGGTCACGGGAACGGTCACAGATTGCCCAGGAAACAACCTGCGGCTCGTACCCGCCAGCAGCGTAAAGGCCTCGCCGCGTTCAACGTACAACGAAACGGTCAGCGTGTCAATCGTTGAAATATTCCGTGCCGTGACGTTGATCGTCCGTTGTTGACCAACAATGACGTTGCCAAAGTCTACGGCTCCGCCCTGAACATCCCACTCCACCTTGTTGTCATATCCCCGGCCACGGACATAGATTTTCCGTTCAATATCGCAGCCTTGGATACGCGTCTTGATAATGATGGAGTCAAAGACGTTGCCTGGTTGTCGCGGACGGAATCGCACGGCAATGGGTTGATAGCCAGTACGTGGAAGCAGGGGGCGCGGGAAGGTAATGCGGTAGTGCGTGAAGTCCGGTGGGACAATGATGGTATCCACTTCAAGTGGTGACAGCGTGAGGTTCTGCCACGTATATTCACGCGGGCTGGAAAGCTGACCAGGACACGTGGCGTTAAATGAGAGGGTATCAATGCGGCGATCACCACCTGGCGTTCGGATACTGATCACCTCCTGGGTGCGGCCCGTTAGCGGAATCACACTGGGCACACGCTGACATCGATCGTCACTTACAATGATGAGGCTATCCAGATAGTCTGCCGTTGTATCCCGCACGAAGCTTCGTACGGTAACCGTGATGCATTCCCCTGGCGGGATCTGAACTGGTGCTGCCGGACTTACCACGCAGTCGACGTTGGGTGCACTTACTTTCGTCCCGCGGACACCTTGTGCTACCTTTGTGCTCCTCTCCCCCTCTCCCTTCTCC
>JALOMA010000177.1 GCA_025455735.1 Candidatus Kapaibacterium sp. | reverse complement strand
GGCGGGAACAACGGCGCTAATAATGACGGAAACAATAACGCCAACAATGCTATAGGGAGTGGCGACAATGGTTCCAGCAATCAACAAGCGCCTGAGTTTTCGAGGGCAATCCAGTTTGCGTATAAGAGCAGTATCATCACTCCGGAGTCATTCGAAGAGCTTGATGAAATAGCTCAGAATTTGAAGTTCTTTACTCGAATCGAGCTTGAAATCGTTGGTCATACCGATAGCGTTGGGGGGCCAGAGTACAATCTCGGACTCTCCTTACAGCGTGCAGAGGCGGTAAAGACTGCATTGGTGCAGCGTGGAGTGGAGCCAAGGCGTCTCCGCACGGCAGGCGTTGGCCTAACGCAGCCCGTAGCCACGAACGACACTGAAGAAGGCCGAGCCTTGAATCGTAGGACGGTGTTCCGAATCGTGCGCAACTAGCGGTATTTTAGACCATGCAGTCGTTCATCCTACGGCGTTTACGCCGAGCAATCCGCTCTGCGGCCTCCTTGGATCCATCCAGGCGCACGTTCTTGCGTACAACGGCAATGGCGTCAGCCGCGTTGGCAGTCCCTCCGATATTCTCGACCTGTTCGCGTCCTCCACGTCCATCGGATCGCAAGGGGGCACCAGTTGTTGTTATCGTTGGAGCTGGCCTTGCTGGACTCACCGCGGCGTATCAGCTCCGTCAACGGGGCATTCCGTCAACCGTGTACGAAGCAGCATCGCGCATTGGCGGACGCGTCTATAGCGTTGCCGATAGGGTGGCGCCAGGATCCATCACCGAATTTGGCGGCGAGTACATTGACAGTGTCCATGGCGACATGCTGGCACTTGCCCACACGTTCGGACTAGAACTCGTGGACCTGGAAGACCCAACGTTCGCAACGCTCGACGATACGTTATGGTTTGATGGCAAACGTTGGACGGATGCCGACCTTGTTGCGGCAATTCGTCCGTATGTCGAGCGTATTGCGGCCGATGCAGCAAGCATTCCAGATTCTCCGGAGCAGTTGCGCTTTATGCCAGACTCCAAGGCCGTACGGCTGGACAGCATGAGCTTGGCATCATATCTTGCTTCGCTTGGTATGACTGGCTGGATACGCTCCTTCATTGAAACTGCTTTTGTGACCGAAAACGGCCTCGAGCTGGATTCCCAGAGCACCCTGGCTTTTTTGCGTATGGTGTCGACAGATGTCTCGAGTGACCGGTTTGACCAATTCGGCGATAGCGACGAACGCTTCAAGGTCCGAGGTGGGAATGCCCGCATCGTCTCGGCCTTGGCTCAGCCGCTTCAGTCGTTCATAGAAACTGGATATGTCCTCGAGAGGATCGCTGCCGTAGGTGAGCGCTATCAGTTGACGTTTCGTAAGTCACTTCGCGCCGTGGAAGTCCTTGCCGATGTCATCATCTGTGCCATCCCCTTCAGCGTCTTACGCGAGGTCGATCTTCGACTTCCCCTATCGGAAGCCAAACGGGATGTCATTCAAAATCTTCGCTATGGTGCCAATAGCAAAACGATGTTCTCTTTCGCTGAAGCATTCTGGCGTCGGAATGACGACAATGGCTTCATCTACACCGATCTGGGACCACAATTGGTATGGGACAATACGGCGCTGCAAGGGCTATCATCTGGTGGGCTAACCTGTTTTAACGGTGGGGCCTTGTGCAGGGAAATCAGTGCTCTGTCCACGCCTGCGGTTACCGAACGACTCATGCGAGACATCATCGCCGTTTGGCCAGACGCGCAAAACCATACACCTTTGCGTACGGATCGTATGAACTGGCCCTCATATGCGTGGTCTAAGGGAAGTTACTCCAGCTACGGCCCACGAGAAACAACCAGATGGGCAGGCATAGAAGGAATGCCTGAGGGAAGGTTGTTCTTTGCTGGTGAACACTGCTCCGTTCAGCACAAAGGATACATGAATGGTGCCGTCGAGACGGGTAGGATGGCCGCCCAAGCAGTTGCCACACTTATCGGCAAAGAGTGGGGCTAGTCTTCGCCGGGCTGCCAAAGACATCGTGAAAGATCAACGCGGTCTCCAATAAACGGAACTGCCTCCGCCTCCAATCGTTCGCGCATAACGAAAGGTGTTTCGAAATGCATGCGGCCGGATAGTTCACCCAGTCTATTAACGACACGATGGGCTGGAATGGACTTCAATCGTTCGTCATATCCAACGGCATTGAGAGCCCACCCTACCATGCGGGCAGAAGACCGCATACCAAGGTGGGCTGCTATATGTCCGTATGTTGTAACTCGGCCGACCGGGATCAACCGAACGACGTCATAGACGCGCTCAAAGAAATCGGCACGCTCCACGGAGGCCGCCATGGCCACTACGCTACCGTCTCTTCTTCCGGCTGCATTGCGGGAACGTTGGGTGTTCCATCAGGCTGCAGAGCAAGAGCCTCGGAGTCGATAAGTTCTTTTCTGCGGCGCTCCAGGTACGCAGCAGGAATGCGTTGCACTTTCGAGACCAGGCCCAGCTTCTCATAGATGCGGATGGTAAGGCCCGTGAAGTCGAACTGCCACCACGCCAATCCATGGAAGGCACTCGTAGGGAAGGCATGATGATTATTATGCCAGCCTTCACCAAGGGCCAAGATTCCAATGATCGGATTGTTACGGCTTTGGTCCGTGGTCTTGAACATCCTTGCGCCGTAATAATGGCAAACGGAGTTTACGGCCCACGTGATGTGCGACGACATAAAGACGCGGATAAATCCGCCCCAGATCAGGCCCGTCCAAGCACCCCAGGCACCGCCGAGCGCGAATCCAATAGCAGCAGGAAGCACTAGGCTGCCAACGGCCCAGAGGAGGAACGTACGGTCAAACCAGGCAATCATGGCATCCTTCAAATATCGTCCGCCCCACTTGGCACGGATGTCCGCCATGTTATCCGAAGACATCTCAAGCAGCCATTCACAGTGGGCGTAGATGAAACCGCTGATGGTAGGCGAGTGCACGTCGCCCTCCTTATCGGACAAGGCGTGGTGCTTGGTGTGCGTCGACGCCCAGTTCACAACTGGTCCCTGCCACGCCATGCTCCCCAAGGCCAGTACAATGGCCTTCAGAACAGGATGCGGCTCGAACGATTTGTGAACAACGAAGCGGTGGTAGCCAAAAGTAATGCCGTATTCCGTGAGTACGACGCCAACAACGCACATGACAATGTCGGCCGTAGAAACCATGCCCTGGAACGCAAGAACGACACCATAGATCGCAGCCAGGGCTGGTACGACCAACAGGATTAGTACAGGAAGTTTACTCAAAGCGGTCAATCGAAAAAGTGAAGGGAGGTCTAGTCAGTTGCCAAAAAACATCGTGCCCATCACTCCCTGAATGATGGGCACGCTGGTCATTGTCATAATAGGAGCAGCATGCTCACGGCTTCGTAATGTCGAGCAGCTCAACAACAAATATCAATGTCGAGTTCGGTCCAATGTCTTGGCCAGCACCACGCTCACCGTAGGCAAGGTTGCCTGGGATATAGAATTCGAACTTCGAACCAACGGACATCAGCTGAACACCTTCGGTCCAACCAGCAATGACGCCGTTGAGGGGGAACTCGATGGGCTCACCACGGTCATAGGAGCTGTCGAAAACCTTACCATCGATAAGCGTTCCTTTGTAGTGCACCTTCACCGTCGACGTTGCTGCAGGCTTGGCACCCTTGCCCTGCGTGATAACCTTGTATTGCAGGCCACTGGCAGTGGTGATGACACCTGGCTTCTTCTTGTTTTCTGCAAGGAACTTCTCTCCAGCTTCCTTGTTCGAGGTTGCAGACTTGGCTTTCTCTGCGTCTGCAGCTGCAACCATTTCCTGCTGCAGCGCCATGAGAGCGGCTTTGACCTGCTCGTCCGTCAAGAGTGCCTTGTTCTCCATGGCGTCGCGAAGGCCAGCTAGGAGCATTTCCGTCGTGATGGGAATCTTCTGTTCACGAAGACTAGTGCCAACGTTCACGCCCAGTGCATAACTGGCCGTATCCTTTTTCGTGGTGGGTTTCACGGAGTTTACCTGTGATTCTGCTGTGCAGGAAAAGATGAGGAGCGCGCTCAGCGCAGCCACAATACCCTTCATACGGGTTCCTTAGTGAGGGAGTGGATGACTTGGACAAACAAGTTGTAAAGTTACGGGATTCCTTCATACAGCCGACGCCGAATTGCTACGGCAATATTCTGACCATCCAACGCCGCCGAAACAATCCCGCCGGCATATCCTGCCCCTTCTCCCCCAGGGTAGAGACGTTCGATGGTCGTATGCTCCAGCGTTTCTTTGCTGCGTGGAATACGAACGGGAGCACTGGTTCTGGACTCGGTGGCAACGACCACCGCTTCTTCGGTGAAGTAGCCCTTCATCATGGCGGAAAACTGCTGTACGCCGTCCACAAGCCGCCGATGTACTCCGTCTGGAAGGACGCTCCGAAGGTCCACTGCAGCAAGCCCTGGGATATAGCTGGATCGTGGCAGTGTAGCCGAAACCGTGCCACGGACAAAGTCCGTCAGGCGCTGTGCTGGAGCCCTTTGTGTGGTATCGGCTACACTGGCAAATGCCTTCCGCTCGACGTCTGCCTGCAGTGCCATTCCTGACAAGGGGCCGTGGCTCGAGAAGGGCTGCCAGTCGTCTTCCTCGATGGCCACCACCGTACCACTGTTGGCGTAGAGACTATCCCTCCGAGACATACTCATACCGTTGACAACAATTTCCCCAGCTTCTGTGCTTGCCGGCACGATTATGCCTCCTGGACACATACAGAAACTGAACACACCCCTTCCTCCGCTCTGGCATACCAGCTTGTACGAGGCCGCAGGTAGGTATGGATCCCGCACGGGAGCGTGATACTGGATCTCATCCACAAGTGCCTGCGGATGTTCGATGCGTACGCCTAGGGCAAAGGGTTTGGCTTCGATGGCTACGTCATGGCGGACGCACATGTGATAGACGTCGCGGGCGGAATGCCCGGTGGCCAGAATCACGGCATCCCCCAGAATATGGGTACCATCGGCCAGGCCCACACCGCGCATGCGGCGTGGCTTCCCATCAATGAGCAACGTCGTGACGTGCGCCCCGAAATGTACCTCGCCTCCGTGGCGCAGAATGGTCTCACGCATGGCTTGAACAACGGCCCAGAGTTTGTTCGAACCAATGTGCGGGTGGGCATCCACCAAAATCTCAGGCGTGGCGCCATGATCTACCAAAAGCCGAAGGACCTTTTCGATACTCCCCCGCTTATGAGATCTGGTGTAGAGCTTACCGTCGGAATAGGTTCCTGC
>JALOMA010000176.1 GCA_025455735.1 Candidatus Kapaibacterium sp. | reverse complement strand
ACGTTTGAAAAGCGAGTCGCGAGTGTCGAGGTCAACGATGGTAAACAACGAATCATCGATCATACTTTCCACGACTGTTGCTGCCATGTCGTACGATACGGTGATCCTATCCGTAAACAATCCCCAGGGGTCTCCCTCGGCACGATTGGTAAACTCAATGCCGCCAACACTCACCAACGTCGTAGGACGAACATTGAAGGGGGGGTCTGTTTTTTCATAGATGTCATCACGGCGCAGCATGGTAGCCAACGCCCGTTGCACTGCTTGCAGGATTGCAGGATCCGCCAAGAGAGAATCGGCTCCCTTGCGGAAGCGTATGGTGGCATAACCGACGCCATAGTCGCGTCGATCGAGGGAGTCACCAGAGTATCGAACAACTTCAGCACGAATCAGGTTGCCAACTCTCAGGCAAGACGCAAACACTGTCGACGATGCCCCACAAAGCCTGGTAATCTGGGCCAGGGTGAAGCCCGTGCTGGACGTGACGTGGGCGCGTGCCACGGAGTCACGGATATGTGTTGGCACAATCGTTCCTTCATCGGCAAGGTCGAAGGCCAAGGCAACCGCAGCCTCGAGTTTGTAGGGGGAAATCAACACATCTGTGCTGTCTACCCGCAGTTCGCCCATCAATACGCGTACAGGCTGCGCATGGCTAGCCACGGCCATCAAAAACACACACAGACAATGTAACGCCAACATTACCATTTTCTGGTAGGGGGCCATGGCACAAGAAGGGTACAAACTGGCACAGGATGGCGTATTCAAGCGGTTTTCGTGCATAGGGCAGAAGGTCATGATATCAGAAAAGAACGATAGTGTCACCCAATGTAACGGCTTCGTAATACGGCCATAACAATGTGCTAACGGTAGTCGGCTAGGTTTGCGGCGCTTGCAGCATATGGGGAATCACCGTCCCGCAATCCCGTAAACCCGTTGTTCCCGTTGTTCATCGTTCAAGGATACGCTTTGCAGCTCATTCGACTAACCATCAGCGTTGTTTGTGCCGTGCTGAGTTCCTCAGTGCTGGCATTTGCCGACGGCATTGTCACTGGCAAAATTACAGACGGCGAGACAGGCGAACCACTTCGTGGTGCGACGATCAAAGTCGTGGACACAAAAAAGGGCGCCTACACCGACACCAAGGGTGTTTATCGCATAAAGGCCCTACCAGCAGGGACGTACTCCCTGCGGATTTCCTTCGTTGGCTATGAGGTCAAGGTCATCGACAGTGTTCGTGTCCGTAACAACAGCACAACGACCATCGATGCCATTCTGTCCATTGCCAAAACCACGAAAAACGAAGTTGTGGTGACGGCGGAACGGTCCAATGACAATCAGGCAGCCATTTTGGCATCGCGTCAGAAGGCCTCAACTGTGAGTGATGGCGTGGCGAAGGAAGAAATCGCCAAGCTTCCCGATTCCGACGCTGGTCAATCCCTGAAGCGCGTAACGGGTGTTACGCTTGTTGAAGGGAAATATGTTTTCGTGCGTGGAGTATCGGACCGATACAGCAACACAACGCTGAACGGTGCTGCACTCACGACGACGGAGCCCGACAAGAAGTCGTTTGCTTTCGACATGTTCCCTGCAGAGCTTCTCGAGAATGTCAATATCGCCAAGAGTTTTACGCCCGATTTGCCGGGCAACTTCGTTGGTGGTCTTGTTCAGTTGAACACCGTAGACTTCCCATCGGGCTTCAGTCTGAAGTTGACGACGGGTCTATCCGGCAATGACTTCGTGACCAACCACAGCAACCAGTTCTTGCGCACGCCGGGTGGAGGAACGGATTGGCTGGGCGTGGATGATGGCACGCGGTCCCTACCGGCGAACATGCCCAGTGTAGATGCGTTCCGTGATTTGCGTGGCCAGGTACAAGCCCGCGATGAAGCCGCTACAGAGCAATGGGTTGGCCTTATGAACGGCTTCAACAGGACTGGTTTTTCACGCGAGCTTGCCACGGCACCCTTCGCGGGAAAGATTGGCCTTAGCCACACGAACGTATTTGACATTGGTGAAGAAGCTCAGTTTGGTGTGGTTGCGTCATTGAACTACAACAATGGCTATGCCATTAACCGCATGGGGCGCAGCGCCATTGGTGCGGACGGACAATCCTTATTGTTTGACTATGCTGGTACCATTGCAACGCGGAGCACCAATCTAGGGGGCCTCGTAAACTTGGCGTACAAGCCCGGCTCGCAATCCACTATCACGTTCAAGAACACGTATTCGCTCCAGTCGGACGATGAAAGCGTCTATCAATTCGGCTCGGAGTTTACGCAGTCACAACTTCGCAAGAATGTTGCCTTTCAGTTCACGGAGAAGGAGCTCTTTTCTTCGCAGCTGGGTGGCGAACACAACATCGCTCTTGGCAGCAACCTGCTTGTAGACTGGAAGTTGGGCTATTCGCAATCCGAGCGCGACGAACCAGATCTGCGCCGTTTGCGCTATCAGCGCGACCTCTTCAACGAAGGTGCTCCATTGGAGGCTGCCATCGCTGCTGGATCGGTAACCAGCCAAGGTTCAGGAGCCAATGCGGGACGGTTTTTCTCCAACCTTCAGGAGTTTGGCCGAATGGCGGCCCTGAACGGTACCCTGTCAATCGAGACTATCAAGGTCAAAGCGGGAGCCTTGCATGAATATCGGAACCGCAGCTTCCGTGCACGCTCCTTCACGTATATCCAACCACCGAGTGGCAGCGACATTGATTTGGCGCTCCTGACGGTCAGTGACCGGCCTTCCGACATTCCGGATCCTTCGGCGCTGTTCAATGGTGACAACTTTGGCTTCGACCGTATTGGTCTTTCCGAGGACTCACGTCTACGTGATGCCTATGGCGCCTTTGAACGGCTCTATGCTGGATATGCCATGGCTGACGTACCGTTCACGATTCAGGACATGCCCGTGCGCATCATAACGGGTGCCCGTGTTGAGTCGTCCCTGCAATCGTTGCAATCCTTCAACGATCAAGATGCGCCAGTTGATGTCAATCTTGATGTGGTAGACATTCTGCCATCGTTCAACCTGGTATTGACGCCGATGCAGGACTTCAACGTGCGTCTTGCTGCTACTCAAACGCTCACGCGGCCATCCTTGCGCGAATTCGCACCGTTTGCATTCTTTGACTTCCAGACGCAAAGCACCGTGCGTGGTAATCCCAATCTCACGCGGGCATTGGTGCAGAACTATGATCTCCGGCTTGAGTGGTTCCCTGGTCCGGGCGAAGTCATCTCCGTCTCCGCCTTTTACAAGACCTTCCTCAACGCAATTGAAGAAACGATCGACCCCTCTTCATCGGAGCTCATTCGCACGTTCCAGAACGCTCAGGGAACGGCAACGAATCAAGGTATCGAGTTCGAAATACGGAAAGGCTTGGGCTTCTTGGCGCGGGACTTCGAATACTTCATGGCTTCACTCAACGTGTCGCTCATCAACTCGGAGATCACCGTTACCCAGGGTGGAAACGTCACGGACACCCGTCAGATGTGGGGGCAGTCGCCTTACAGCATCAATGCTGGATTGTTCTTCCAGCATCCTGACTGGGGTACGAGCCTCAACCTGGCATACAACATCTCGGGCAAGCGCATCGTGCAGGTGGCCCAGGTAGGCGTGTACCAGATTCCAGAAGACCGCCGCGAAGAAGGGCCGCACGTATACGAGCTACCACGGGACGTTGTGGATCTCTCCATATCGCAACAGATCAGCAACCTTGAAATCAAGTTCGCTGCCAGGGATCTCCTCAATCAAGTCCTTCGCTGGGAGCAGCTTGGACAAACGGTTGCCACGAACCTGCGAGGTCGTGGATATGCCCTCAGTGTTGCCTACAAGTTCAACTAAGTCCTTTAAACCTTCGCTTCGTTTACACACAGGAGTTCGACATGCGATTTGTCTACAGTGCCGTCGTGGCGCTGTGCATGGTGGCCTCGGCTGCCGTCGCACAGCAGGCGCGACTGACGTTCCCCAACGGAGGCGAGACCTTCCGTCCGGGCACGTCCGAGAACCTCACGTGGGATACCACGGGTGTGCCCTTCAGCACGCGGTGGAGATTCCAATTCGGCACAACACCATTGGGCCCATGGACAGACCTTCCAGGCGCAACCAACGTTCGCGACAGTGCAGCCACACGTGGCCGATTCGCTGGTGGCTTCCGGGTGCCAGCAGTTGGTACGTCGAGTGGTTACATCCGCATGTCGGAAGTAGGCAACGAATCCAACTTCGACATTAGCGATAACCCCTTTACCGTGACGCAACCACGGGTGGTACAAGTGGACTCCACAATTCGTGGTGAAATCACGGGCACGGTGCGATTGTCCAGAACCAAGGTCTACGGCCTTGACGGTTACGTGTTTGTCAACGACGGTGCAACTCTCATCGTGGAGCCGGGCACCATCGTTGTTGGCGACACAGTAGGCCAGAACTCTGTGCTCTGCATCAACCGCGGTGGTAAACTGGTTGCCGACGGCACAAAGAACGCTCCCATCGTTTTCACCTCGCGCGCCGCTGTTGGCCAGCGTGCCGCTGGTGACTGGGGTGGCATCGTTATCTGTGGCCGCGCTCGTACGAACCATCCAGCTGGCCAGGCCCCTATTGAAGGTGGCATTGCTGATGCCCAACCAGGCAAAGGCTGGTTTGGTGGAACGGATGATAACGACTCGTCCGGCGTGCTACGCTACGTTCGCATTGAGTTTGCAGGTATCGCAACCGTTCCCAACAATGAGCTCAACTCCCTCACCATGGGCGGCGTGGGTCGCCGTACGGTGATCGACTACGTGCAATGCTCTTTCAACAATGACGATGCCTTCGAATGGTTCGGTGGCACCGTCAATGCCAAGCACATCATTGCATACAACACGCTGGATGATGACTTCGACTGCGACAACGGCTTCTCGGGCAAGATTCAATTTGCCCTTTCCAAGCGCTTCCGCACGGTGGCAGACGTTTCAACGTCGCAGACGTTCGAAATCGACAACGATGCTGGTGGTTCCTTCAACCAGCCGCTTACGCGCCCCATTTTCTCCAACGTTACGTCGATTGGTCCTGTTCAGGACACGAACTGGACGCCTGGCAATGGCCCCAACCAGTTCAGCTCGCGATATGGTGCCGGCGCACAGATTCGCCGCAATGCTCGCGCAGCCGTCTACAATACCGTCTTCTTAGGATGGCCACGGGGTATTGAAATCGCACAGCTGCCTACCATGGTTGCTGCGAATGGCGATACCCTTCAGGTGCGTCGTAACTCATGGTATGGCGTCAAAGGATCCTGGATGAACCTGGCCGGTCTTTC